>NZ_AKJJ01000089.1:0-34433 GCF_000282395.1 Pseudomonas sp. GM55
GAGCAGGACCGGAGCGAGGGAATGCCGAGCCTTGGCGAGGCACCGAACGTCAGGGGCAAGAGCCCTTGGTTACTTGGGGCTTTTCCAAGTAACCCGCTGTAAGAGCGGAACCAATAGTCGCCGTCACCGCAGCGATGGATATGTACACCATCAACAATAAGGTCAGAAAAGCGGTGACATCCGTCTATGACCACAAAACCCGACACCACCGGTCAACTATTTACCAAGCCTGCTAACTATTACGTTGACATTCGCTGCCTAGGCAGTAACATCTCGACACACATTCACTGCCTAGGCAGCTAATTGGTGGTCAGATGAAACATTTCTCCCCAGACGATTTCCACAATTGCCATCTCGGTCTGTTGCTCGGGCGTGCCGCGCTGCTCAAGGACCGGATCCTCGACACTCGCATGGAGCCCCACGGCATCACCGCCGCGCAGTTCAAGGTGTTGATCATCATGGCCCAGTACGGCGTCGATTCGCCGGGCGAGTTGTGCCGTCACCTGTCCCTCGACAGCGGCTCGATGACGCGCATGCTCGATCGTCTGGAACAGAAAGGTTTCCTGGCCCGCCAACGCTCCGATGCGGATCGCCGTCAGGTGCAGCTTGTACTCACGGAAGAGGGCCAGAAGCTCGCCGGGCTGTTGCCGCACATCGGCGCCGAAGCCATGAATGAACTGGCCGGTGCCATCACTCCGGAAGAGTTGAAGACCCTGGAGCTGATCCTGAAGAAAATTTTGCTGGCAGCCGGTGACCCGATCACCTTGCTGCGTGTAGGTGACAAATGAGCAGTAAACCCTTGCGTACCGGTCTGAGCCTGGTGTTGTTGGCCATGAGCCTGGCCGGTTGCGCCAGTTACAGCGGCCTGAAGACCGAAGGTGTCAAACTCGACGCGAAGAGCCTCAAGGCCGGGCAATCCCTTGGTGGCGTGGCCTTGTCGCCGGCCGCCTGGCCGAAAAGCGACTGGTGGAAAAGCCTCGGCGATCCGCAACTCGACGGGCTGATCCGCGAGGCCCTGCGCGACAGCCCGGACATGCAGATTGCTGACGCCCGTGCCCATCAGGCCAGTGCTGCCGCTTCTGCAGCTGACGCCGAGCGGATGCCGACCCTGGATGCCAGCGCCGGTGTCAGCCGCTCGCGCCTGGCCCGGGACCAGGACCCGCTCGGAAAGGGCGACGCTTACGCCACCATTCGCAACATCAGCGCCGGTTTCAACTACAACTTCGACCTGTGGGGCGGTCAGCGCGATGCCTGGGAAGCCGCCCTCGGCCAGGCCCGTGCTGCCGAAGTCGACCAGCAGGCTGCGCAACTGACGCTGGCCGCCGATGTCGCCCGGGCCTATAGCGATCTCGGTCAGGCGCACATCGTCTACGACCTGTCCAGCGAAGACCTCAAGCGCACCCGGCAAATGCTCGAGCTGAGCCAGCGGCGCCTGACTGCCGGGATCGACAGCCAGTACCAGTTCCAGCAGACCGAAAGCCTGGAAGCCACCGCCCAGGCCAACCTGATCGACGCGCAAAAGCGCCTGAACAGCGCGAAAATCGCCCTCGCGGTGCTGCTCGGCAAAGGCCCTGACCGCGGCAACGAAATTGCCCGACCCAACATTCTTCAGCCGAGCGTGGTAGCGCTACCTTCGGTGCTGCCAGCCGAACTGCTCGGGCGTCGCCCGGACCTGGTGGCCGCGCGCTGGCGGGTCGAGGCGGCGAGTAAAAGCATCGACGCCGGCAAGACCCGGTTCTATCCCAACTTGAACCTCAGCGCCGCTGCCGGTGCCGAATCCTTGCTGGGCGATGCGATGTTTGGTTCGGCCAGCCGCTTCTTCAACATTGCACCAACGATCTCTGTGCCGATCTTCGACGGTGGCCGCTTGCGCGCCGACCTCGACTCGCGTGACGCCGATTACGACCTCGCCGTGGCGCAGTACAACAAAAGCCTGGTGAAGGCGCTGGGGGATGTCAGTGACAGCATCAACCAGTTGCGCGATATCGGCCGGCAAATCGCTGCCCAGCAGCACGCCACCGACATCGCCCAGGATTCCTATAACACCGTGGTCCAGCGTTACGGTTCCGGCATCGGCAACTACCTGGACGTGCTCAGCATCGAGCAGCAATTGCTCCAGGCCCAGCGTCAGCTGGCCAACCTGAATGCCGAGCAGATTGACCTGTCGATCCAACTGATGCAGGCGCTGGGCGGCGGTTTCCAGCCTGAGGCCATTGCCTCGGCCGATGCCACTCCAGCCACGCTGACCCACTAATTCAAGGTACTTGTCATGGCCACTGCCGATACAACTCAACCTCCTGAAAACACCCAGGGCAATCCCAATTCGGGCAAGCGCAAGTTCATGCTGTTGGTGCTGGCTGCCGCCGTTGCGCTCAGCGGCGCGGGCGTCTGGGCTTACCACGAGTTCTACGGGCGCTGGAGCGAAAGCACCGACGACGCCTATGTGAACGGCAACGTGGTGGAAATCACGCCGCTGGTCACCGGCACCGTGGTCAGCATCGGCGCCGATGACGGCGATCTGGTGCATGAAGGCCAGGTGCTGGTGAACTTCGACCCGAACGACGCCGAGATCGGCCTGGAAAATGCCCAGGCCAATCTGGCCCGCACCGTGCGCCAGGTGCGTGGCTTGTACAGCGATGTGGATGGCATGAAAGCCCAGGTCAACGCCCAGAAAGCTGAAGTGCAAAAGGCCCAGGACAACTTCAGCCGGCGCAAGAATCTCGCCGCCGGCGGGGCGATTTCCCAGGAAGAGCTGTCCCACGCCCGCGACGACCTGACCTCGGCGCAAAACGCCCTGGCCAACGCCGAACAAAAACTCAAGACCACCAGCGCGCTGGTCGATGACACCGTGGTTTCATCGCACCCGGACGTGATGGCCGCCGCCGCGCAATTGCGTCAGGCTTACCTGAACAACTCACGCAGCGTCCTGATTGCACCGGTCACCGGTTACGTGGCCAAGCGTTCTGTACAACTGGGCCAGCGTGTGCAACCGGGTACCGCGCTGATGGCGGTGATTCCGCTGGATCAGCTGTGGATCGACGCCAACTTCAAGGAAACCCAGTTGCGTGACATGCGCATTGGCCAGCCGGTCGAGATCGAAACCGACCTCTATGGCAGCGACGTCAAATACAGCGGCACCATCGACAGCCTTGGCGCCGGGACCGGCAGCGCGTTTGCCCTGCTGCCGGCGCAGAACGCCACCGGTAACTGGATCAAGATCGTGCAGCGCGTGCCGGTGCGGATCCACGTCAACGCCGAAGAGCTGGCCAAACACCCCTTGCGGGTCGGCCTTTCGACCATGGTCGACGTGAACCTGCACGACCAGAGCGGGCCGGTGTTGGCGCAACAACCGCCGCAGAAGGCTTCGTTCAGCACCAACGTCTACGACCGTCAGTTGGCCGAGGCCGACGCGATGATCACCCAGTTGATCCACGACAACAGCGCAGCGGTCAGCAAAACCGCGCAACGCTGATATGCCATCACATCGACCCTGTAGGAGCGGGCTTGCTCGCGAAGGCGGAGCGTCAGGCGACATCCATGTTGAATGTGCTGACCTCTTCGCGGGCAAGCCCGCTCCTACAGGATTAGCTGCGCCCGTCTGGCTTCAAAGGATTTGCGATGAGCAATAACGCGTCTTTCACACCGCCCAGCCTGTTGCTCAGCACCATCGGCCTGTCGCTGGCGACCTTCATGCAAGTGCTCGATACCACCATCGCCAACGTGGCGTTGCCGACGATCTCCGGCAACCTGGGCGTGAGTTCGGAGCAGGGCACCTGGGTGATCACCTCGTTTGCGGTGAGCAACGCCATCGCCTTGCCGCTGACCGGCTGGCTCAGTCGGCGTTTTGGCGAGGTGAAGCTGTTTGTCTGGGCGACATTGCTGTTCGTGCTGGCCTCGTTTTTGTGCGGGATTTCCACGTCCATGCCCGAGTTGGTGGGCTTCCGGGTGCTTCAAGGGGTTGTAGCCGGGCCGCTGTACCCAATGACCCAGACCCTGCTGATCGCGGTTTACCCCCCGGCGAAACGGGGGATGGCCCTGGCGCTGCTGGCGATGGTCACGGTGGTCGCGCCGATTGCCGGGCCGATCCTCGGCGGCTGGATCACTGACAGCTACAGCTGGCCATGGATTTTCTTCATCAACGTGCCGATCGGCCTGTTCGCTGCCTGGGTGGTAACCCAGCAGATGAAAAAACGCCCGGTGGTCACCAGCCGCCAACCAATGGATTACGTCGGGTTGATCGCGCTGATCATCGGCGTCGGGGCGCTGCAGATCGTGCTCGACAAGGGCAACGATGCCGACTGGTTCGAATCGAGTTTCATCGTGATCGGCTCGGTGATTTCGGTGGTGGCCCTGGCGTTCTTCGTGATCTGGGAAATGACCGACGAGCATCCGGTGGTCAACCTGCGCCTGTTCGCCCATCGCAACTTCCGTTACGGCACCATTGTGCTGATTCTGGGGTACGCCGGGTTCTTCGGGATCAACCTGATCCTGCCGCAGTGGTTGCAGACGCGACTGGGCTACACCGCGACCTGGGCCGGTTTCGCCGTGGCGCCGCTGGGAATCCTGCCGGTACTGCTGTCGCCGTTTGTCGGCAAGTACGCACCGCGCTTCGACATGCGCGTGCTGGCGGGCGGGGCGTTCCTGGCCATCGGCCTGAGCTGTTTCATGCGCGCAGGCTTCACCAATGAAGTGGACTTCCAGCACATCGCGCTGGTGCAGTTGTTCATGGGGATCGGCGTGGCGCTGTTCTTCATGCCGACGCTGACCATCCTGCTGTCGGACCTGCCACCGAGCCAGATTGCCGACGGTTCCGGGCTGGCGACGTTTTTGCGGACCCTGGGCGGCAGTTTCGCGGCGTCGTTGACCACCTGGATCTGGATTCGCCGGGCCGATCAACACCATGCCTACCTGACCGAAAGCATCACCCCGTTTGATCCGGCGACCCGCGAAGCGCTGACCCAGCTGGGCGGGGCTGGGGCCAAGGCCTACACGCAGCTGGAGCAGACGGTGATCGGCCAGGCGTACATCATGTCCACGGTGGATTACTTCACCTTGCTGGGCTGGATGTTCCTGGGGCTGATCCTGATCGTGTGGCTGGCCAAGCCGCCGTTTACCGCCAAGGCTGGGCCTGCGGCTTCCGCAGGGCACTAAATCCTGTAGGAGCTGGCTTGCCGGCGAACCAGACGACGTGGTGTATCAGATACGCCCCCTTCGCCGGCAAGCCGGCTCCTACAGAGGCGCGGTGAGGTTATAAGTGGGGAAGCGCAGGTGTCGGCGGCGGGGCAAAATCGAACGGCGCCAGTGCAAACCCTTGTTCGTCGACCTGCAATGCCCAGCCCTGACGATCCCAATCCCCCAGCACAATGCGCCGGGCCGCCTGCTCGCCAAGCTGCAACTTGTGAATCGCGGGACGGTGGGTATGCCCGTGGATCAGGGTTTTCACCCCGAATTGCTGCATGATCCGCGGAATCTCTTCGGGCGTGACATCGACGATGTCATTGGCCTTCATCCGTGTCTGCGCACGGCTTTCACTGCGCAGCTTGCGCGCCAGCTTGTGCCGGGTGCGCAGGGGTAGATGCCGCAGGATGAACAGGGTGATCGGGTTACGCAGATAACGACGCAGCTTCATATAGCTTTCGTCGCGGGTGCAGAGACTGTCGCCGTGCATCAGCAGCACCGGCTCGCCGTTGAGTTGCACGACACTCGGATCCTTCAACAGTGTGCAGCCGGCTTCTTTGCAGAACGCCTTGCCGAGCATGAAGTCGCGATTGCCGTGCATCAGGAAAATGGCCGTGCCGCTGTCGCTGAGGTCGCGCAGGGCCTGGCAGATGGAACGCTGGAAGGGGGTCATGGCGTCGTCGCCAATCCACACCTCGAAGAAGTCGCCCAGAATGTACAACGCACTCGCCGAGCGGGCGCGTCCGGCGAGCAAATCCAGAAACGCCCGGGTAATGTCCGGGCGCTCCTCTTCCAGATGCAAGTCTGAAATCAGCAGTATCACTCAATGATCTCGGCTTTCTCGATGATCACGTCGTCTGCCGGTACGTCCTGGTGGCCGGCCTTGGAAGTGGTGGCCACGCCTTTGATCTTGTCGACAACGTCGGTGCCGGCGGTCACTTTACCGAATACCGCGTAGCCCCAGCCTTGAACGTTCTTGCCGCTGTGGTTCAGGAAGCTGTTGTCCGCCACGTTGATGAAGAACTGGGCGGAAGCCGAATGCGGCTCCATGGTGCGGGCCATGGCGATGGTGTACTTGTCGTTGGAAAGACCGTTGTCAGCTTCGTTCTGGATGCTTGGACGCTTGTCTTTCTTTTCTTTCATGCCTGGCTCGAAACCGCCGCCCTGGATCATGAAGTTACCGATGACACGGTGGAAAACAGTGTTTTCGTAGTGACCGGCTTTAACGTACTCGACGAAGTTGGCCACGGTGATCGGGGCTTTTTCGGCGTTCAGTTCGAGGACGATGTCGCCGAAATTGGTAGTCAGTTTGACTTGGGTCATGATCGTTACTCTTCTAAGGAATTCGTGGTTTTGGGACATGTCATCCCGCAACCGGTTCAGCCTGGCTCGGCCAAGGTGCGCAGTTTAGCGTGACAGGCACGAATTTCGAGGCTGTTTTTTCATATACGGCCTATTAAATGCGACGGTTTACAGAGCGCGCTCTGTCAGGCCCTTGACAGCATCGGCTATGATAGCGCCTTTGTTTTGTCCGGCCTTCATTACGGCCATGCACCTGTACGTTCAAGGATCCTATGAGCAAGCCCACTGTCGACCCTACCTCGAATGCCAAGACCGGCCCTGCCGTGCCGGTCAACTTCCTGCGGCCGATCATCCAGGCAGACCTGGACTCGGGCAAGCACACGCAAATCGTCACCCGTTTCCCGCCTGAACCCAACGGCTACCTGCACATCGGTCACGCCAAGTCGATCTGCGTGAACTTCGGCCTTGCCCAGGAATTCGGCGGCGTCACGCACCTGCGTTTCGACGACACCAACCCGGCCAAGGAAGACCAGGAATACATCGACGCGATCGAAAGCGACGTCAAATGGCTGGGCTTCGAGTGGTCCGGTGAAGTGCGCTACGCCTCGCAGTATTTCGACCAGCTGCACGACTGGGCGGTAGAGCTGATCAAGTCCGGCAAGGCCTACGTCGATGACCTGACCCCTGAGCAGGCCAGGGAATACCGTGGCACCCTGACCGAACCGGGCAAGAACAGCCCGTTCCGCGACCGTTCGGTGGAAGAGAACCTCGACCTGTTCGCCCGCATGAAGGCCGGCGAGTTCAAGGACGGCGCACGCGTGCTGCGGGCCAAGATCGACATGGCTTCGCCGAACATGAACCTGCGTGACCCGATCATGTATCGCATCCGCCACGCTCACCACCACCAGACCGGCGACAAGTGGTGCATCTACCCGAACTACGACTTCACCCACGGTCAGTCGGACGCCATCGAAGGCATCACCCATTCGATCTGCACCCTGGAGTTCGAAAGCCACCGTCCGCTGTACGAGTGGTTCCTCGACAACCTGCCGGTGCCGGCCAACCCGCGCCAGTACGAGTTCAGCCGCCTGAACCTGAACTACACCATCACCAGCAAGCGCAAGCTCAAGCAGCTGGTCGATGAAAAACACGTCAACGGCTGGGACGACCCGCGCATGTCCACGCTGTCGGGTTTCCGCCGCCGTGGCTACACGCCGAAATCGATCCGCAACTTCTGCGAAATGATCGGCACCAACCGTTCCGACGGCGTGGTCGACTTCGGCATGCTCGAATTCAGCATCCGTGACGACCTCGACCACAGCGCCCCGCGTGCCATGTGCGTACTGCGTCCGCTGAAAGTCGTGATCACCAACTACCCGGAAGGCCAGGTCGAGAACCTCGAACTGCCGTGCCACCCGAAAGAAGACATGGGCGTGCGCACGTTGCCATTCGCCCGTGAAATTTACATCGACCGTGACGACTTCATGGAAGAGCCGCCGAAGGGCTACAAGCGCCTGGAGCCGGCTGGTGAAGTGCGTCTGCGTGGCAGCTACGTGATCCGTGCCGACGAAGCGATCAAGGACGCCGATGGCAACATCGTCGAACTGCGCTGCTCGTACGATCCGGATACCCTGGGCAAGAACCCGGAAGGCCGCAAGGTCAAAGGCGTAATCCACTGGGTGCCGGCTGCGGCCAGCGTCGAGTGCGAAGTGCGTCTGTACGATCGTCTGTTCCGTTCTCCGAACCCGGAGAAGGCCGAAGACAGCGCCAGTTTCCTGGACAACATCAACCCTGACTCGCTGCAGGTACTCACTGGTTGTCGTGCCGAGCCTTCGCTGGGCAACGCACAGCCGGAAGACCGTTTCCAGTTCGAGCGCGAAGGTTACTTCGTCGCGGATCTCAAGGACTCGAAACCAGGTCAGCCGGTATTCAACCGTACCGTGACCCTGCGTGATTCGTGGGGCCAGTGATTCAAGGAAGTTAACGTGCTTACGATTTACAACACGCTCACCAAGAGCAAAGAAGTCTTCAAGCCGCTCGATGGCAACAAGGTGCGCATGTACGTGTGCGGCATGACCGTGTACGACTACTGCCACCTCGGTCACGGCCGCAGCATGGTCGCGTTCGACCTGGTGACGCGCTGGCTGCGCTTTAGCGGCTACGATCTGACTTATGTGCGCAACATCACCGACATTGACGACAAGATCATCAACCGGGCCAACGAGAACGGCGAGTCGTTCGAAGCCTTGACCGAGCGCATGATCGCGGCGATGCACGAAGATGAAGCGCGCCTGAACATCAAGAAGCCGGACATGGAGCCGCGTGCCACGGATCACATCCCGGGCATGCACGCGATGATCCAGACCCTGATCGACAAGGGTTACGCCTACGCCCCGGGCAATGGCGACGTGTACTACCGCGTCGGCAAGTTCATGGGCTACGGCAAGCTGTCGCGCAAGAAGATCGAAGACCTGCGTATCGGCGCCCGCATCGAAGTCGACGAGTCCAAGCAGGACCCGCTGGACTTCGTGCTGTGGAAAGCCGCCAAGCCGGGCGAGCCGAGCTGGGAATCGCCGTGGGGCGCCGGGCGTCCGGGCTGGCACATCGAATGCTCGGTGATGTCGACTTGCTGCCTGGGCGAAACCTTCGACATTCATGGCGGTGGCAGCGACCTTGAGTTCCCGCACCACGAAAACGAAATCGCCCAGAGCGAAGCGGCCACCGGCAAGACCTACGCCAACGCGTGGATGCATTGCGGCATGATCCGCATCAATGGCGAGAAGATGTCCAAGTCCTTGAACAACTTCTTCACCATCCGCGACGTGCTCGACAAGTACCACCCGGAAGTCGTGCGTTACCTGCTGGTGTCGAGCCACTACCGCAGCGCCATCAACTACTCGGAAGACAACCTCAAGGACGCCAAGGGCGCCCTGGAGCGTTTCTACCACGCGTTGAAAGGCCTGCCGAGCGTGGCTCCGGCGGGTGGCGAAGCCTTCGTCGAGCGCTTCACCCAGGTGATGAACGACGACTTCGGTACGCCGGAAGCCTGCGCGGTGCTGTTCGAGATGGTCCGCGAGATCAACCGCCTGCGCGAGAGCGATCTGAACGCAGCGGCCGGTCTGGCAGCCCGTTTGAAAGAACTGGCCAGCGTGCTGGGCGTGTTGCAGCTGGAAGCCGATGACTTCCTGCAGGCCGGTGCCGAAGGGCGGGTGGATGCCGCGCAAGTCGAGGCGCTGATTGCAGCACGCCTGGCGGCACGTGCCGGCAAGGACTGGGCCGAATCCGACCGCATCCGCGACCAGCTCACCGCCATGGGCGTGGTGCTGGAAGACGGCAAGGGCGGCACGACCTGGCGTCTGGCTGATTGACAGCTGTAGTGCTTAAAAACAAAACCCGCCTTGTGCGGGTTTTTGTTTTTTGGAGCGGCAATGGTGTGGCGGTGTTTGGGCTGACGTCTTCGCTGGCAAGCCAGCTCCTACAGAGATTGTGGCGTACGCGATATTAGAGAACGGCGCGACCTTGTAGGAGCTGGCTTGCCAGCGAAGAGGCCCGCTCGGCCAACGTGTCATTCCACTTGGCGCAATCGCTTGTAAAGGGTATTGCGGCTAACCCCCAACCGCCGCGCCAGATGGGAAATATTCCCCCCAACCGCCTGTAACTGCCGGTTCAACTCCTCGGCATCATCAAGATCAACCGCCAGTGGCTCCTGCGACTCCACCGGCTCCATCTCCAAATCGACAAAAAAATCATCCGGCAAATGCTCCGGCCGTACTGGCTGCTCCTCGGCCATGGCCAGGGCCACCTGAATCACGCTGCTGACCTGGCGCAGGTTGCCCGGCCAGGGATGGCGGTCGAACAGCTCCAGCACCTCACGGCTCAAACCCGCCCACTGGCTCGGCTCCCGGTGCTGCTCCCATAGACGTTTGAACAGCGCCTGCTTGTCGCTGCGCTCGCGTAGCGGTGGCAACTCCAGGGTCAAACCGCCGATACGGTAGTACAAATCCTCGCGGAAACGTCCCAGTTGTACCTGTTCACGCAAGGAGCGGTTGGTCGCGGAAATGATGCGGATATCCACCGGGAACAGCTCGCTGCTGCCCACCGGTTGCACACAACGCTCCTGCAACACCCGCAACAGTCGCGCCTGGGTCGGCAGCGGCATGTCGCCGATTTCGTCGAGGAACAGCGTACCTTTGTCGGCCTTGCGGATCAGGCCGATACTGCCTTTCTGGTTGGCCCCGGTGAACGCGCCTTTCTCATAACCGAACAGCTCGGATTCCACCAGTTCGGCGGGGATCGCTGCGCAGTTGACGGCAATCAGTGCCTGTTTGCTGCGCGAGCTGGCCTGATGCAGGGCTTTGACGAAGACTTCCTTGCCGACCCCGGTTTCGCCGTGGATCAACAGCGGAATGTCTTTTTCCAGCAGGCGTTCGGCCTGGCGCACGGCTTTTTCCACGTGGCTGTCGCCGAAGTGCAGGGTGCTGAGGCTGATCGCCGCCGGTGTCGGGTTTGCCACGGCAGGTTCGGCGCTCTTGTTTTCAGAAAATAGCCGCGGCTGGATCGGAACCTGCTTCGGCCTTTTCAGCAGGCACTGGAAGCGATTGCGTCCCGCGGCTTGCAGCGAGAAGGGCAGGCCTTCGGGCTGATTCAACAATTCCAGCAGCGAGACCTTGAACAGGCTCTCGACACTGACCCGCGACAGACTGATGCCCAGCAGATTGTCCGCCCGGCGGTTGGCCGACAGTACCTGACCGGTTTCATCGAAAATCAGCAAGCCGGCCCATTGGCTGTCGAGGTTGTTCAGGCCGGTATTGAACGTCAGTTGGAAATGTTGGCCATGGAACAGGTTGAGAATCAGCCGGTTCTCCACGGTCTGGCTCATCATCTTGACCATGCCCAGGGTGTGCGATGGTGGCAGATAGCTGTCGCTGGACACGTCCAACACCGCGATCACCTTGCGCTCGGCATCGAAAATCGGCGCGGCGGAACCGGTCATGAAGCGGTTGGCCTTGAGGAAATGTTCGTCGTGCTCAATGTGCACGGCCTGTTCGCAGGCCAGGGCGGTGCCAATGGCGTTGGTCCCGGTGCAGCGTTCCATCCAGCTGGCGCCGGCGCTGAAGCCGCGGGCCAGTTTGGGTTCGATGAAGCGCTGCGTGCCCCATGACGTGAGCACCTGGCCCTGATGGTCGGCGAGCATGATCAGGCAATTGGAATTGCTGAGGATGTTCTCGTAGTAGGGCAGCACTTCCTGATGGGTGGTTTGCACCAGTGACTGCTGGCTCTCCAGCAGTTGCGCGATGCCCGCGGCCGGCAATTGGTCGAAGGCCGGCGTGCTCTGATGACTGAGGCCGAACGCGCGACAACGGGACCAGGAGTCCTGGATGATGGCGTCGTGAGATAACGCGGGGGCAGGTGCGGCCATTCAAGTCAGCCTCTGAAAAAACGCTTTTATTGTTGTTATGGGTTTTGCACGTGATAACGCTGATACACCACATACCCGTAGGAGCCGGCTTGCTGGCGACGGCGTCATCGAAAGCGCCATCGCCAGCAAGCCGGCTCCTACTGGTATGCGTAAAACGGTCTGTAGAGTGTTGTTCACTAATGTTCATTGTCAACCGATGAAGTGTTCAGTTGTTCAGTCGCGGTTGTTCATTTGTGTTCAGCAACGAACGTGACTCCGTAGTCATTTTCAGGAATTTCAAACTGAATCAATCGTTTGCAATTTCTGGCACAAATGTCGCTATACAGCTCCGGTCGCTTGATTCCAAAAACAAAAAAGGCCGAGCCATGTCATTAACCCTGGAGCATGTCAGCCGCACCGTCGAGGGCCAGACCTGGATCGACGATGCCAACCTGAGTTTCGAACCCGGTTCCTTCAACGTTTTGCTCGGGCGAACGCTGTCCGGCAAAACCAGCCTGATGCGCTTGATGGCCGGGCTGGACAAGCCCGACAGCGGTCGCATCCTGATGAATGGCGTCGATGTCACCCAACGCCCGGTGCGCTTGCGCAACGTGTCGATGGTGTATCAGCAGTTCATCAATTACCCGACCATGACCGTCTTCGAGAACATCGCCTCGCCGCTGCGCCAGGCCGGTGTGTCCAGCGAGCTGATCCAGAGCAAGGTGCTGGAAACCGCGAAGATGTTGCGCATCGAGAAGTTCCTCCAGCGCCATCCCCTCGAACTCTCCGGCGGCCAGCAACAACGCACGGCCATGGCCCGGGCGCTGGTCAAGGATGCCGAGCTGATCCTCTTCGACGAGCCGCTGGTCAACCTCGACTACAAGTTGCGCGAAGAGCTGCGCCAGGAAATGCGCGAGCTGTTCAAGGCGCGCCATACCATCGCGATCTACGCCACCACCGAACCCAACGAAGCCCTGGCCCTGGGCGGCACCACGACCATTCTTCACGAAGGCCGGGTGATCCAGAGTGGCCCGTCTTCCTCGGTCTATCACCAGCCGCAATCGGTGCTGGCGGCGGAGCTGTTCTCCGAGCCGCCGATCAACCTGATGCCGGGACGCATTGCCGGCAACGAAGTGAGTTTCGCCAACTTCGTGCACTTTCCGTTGAACGTCGATTTGCGTCCGGTGGGCGAGGGCGAGTTTCGCTTCGGCGTGCGGCCCAGCCATATCTCGCTGGTGCCGAGCAACGACGATGACCTTGAACTGGCGGTGACCGTCGAGGTGGCCGAGATCAGCGGTTCGGAAACCTTCCTGCACGTGCGCAACGAGCATTTCCTGCTGGTGCTGCACTTGCCCGGTGTTCACGAATACGACGTCGATGCGCCGATCCGCATCTACATCCCGACCCATAAACTGTTTGTGTTCGATACGCAGGGGCGGCTGGTACAGGCGCCGGGCCGGCGTGTCGCGAGGGTTGCCTGATGGCCGAAATCCGTTTGCAGAACCTCGCCCACAGTTACACCAGGATCCCGGTGGGACCTGAGGACTACGCGATCCGCGAGATGGACCACATTTGGGAGCAGGGTGGCGCCTACGCGTTGCTCGGTCCATCGGGCTGTGGCAAGTCGACCTTGCTCAACATCATTTCCGGGCTGCTCAGCCCGTCCCAGGGCCATGTGCTGTTCGATGGCAAAGCGGTCAACAACCTGACCCCGGAGAAGCGCAACATTGCCCAGGTTTTCCAGTTTCCGGTGGTCTACGACACCATGACGGTGTTCGACAACCTGGCCTTCCCCTTGCGTAACCAGGGCATGGCCGAAGCGAAAATTCACACCAAGGTGCAGGAAATTGCCGAAGTCCTCGACCTTCAGAATCTGCTGAGCAAAAAAGCCCGCAACCTCACCGCCGACGAAAAACAGAAAGTCTCCATGGGCCGTGGGCTGGTGCGCGATGACGTGTCGGCGATCCTGTTCGATGAGCCACTGACGGTGATCGACCCGCACCTGAAGTGGAAGCTGCGGCGCAAGCTCAAGCAGATCCACGAGCAGTTCAACATCACCATGGTCTACGTCACCCACGATCAACTGGAGGCCTCGACCTTCGCCGACAAGATCGCGGTGATGTACGGCGGACAGATCGTGCAGTTCGGCACGCCAAGGGAATTGTTCGAGCGGCCGAGCCATACCTTTGTCGGCTACTTCATTGGCAGCCCGGGGATGAACCTGATCGAAGTGCAGCCGCAACCGGGGGGCGTCGGGTTCGCCTCGACCCACTTGCCGCTGTCCGAGGCCATGCAACAGCGTATCGCCGAATCTGAATGGAAAACCCTGAAGGTCGGTATTCGTCCGGAGTTCGTCCATGTGTGGGACGAAGCCTTTGATGACGCGTTGCGGGCGCAGGTCGTACACGTCGAAGACTTGGGCACTTACAAGATCATGACCCTCAACCTCGATGGCGTGCCGCTGAAGGTGCGCCTGGCCGAAGACAAACCGGTGCCGCAAGGCACGGCCTTCATCAGTTTTCCGGCGCAATGGCTGATGGTCTACGCCGACGAATTCCTCCTGGAAACCCAAAGCATTAATGAAGCGTCTGCCAACAAAAAAGAGGCACAGCCATGAACAAGGTGCAGAACAACAAGGCCTGGTGGCTGGTGCTGCCGGTGTTCCTGCTCGTGGCGTTCAGTGCGGTGATCCCGATGATGACCGTGGTCAACTATTCGGTGCAGGACATTTTCGACCAGTCCAGCCGCTATTTCGTCGGCGCCGACTGGTACAAGCAGGTACTGCTCGACCCGAGGCTGCATGACTCGCTGCTGCGTCAGTTCATCTATTCCGCCTGTGTGCTGCTGATCGAAATCCCTTTGGGCATTGCCATAGCCCTGACCATGCCGACCAAGGGCCGCTGGTCTTCGGTGGTGTTGATCGTGCTGGCGATCCCGTTGCTGATCCCGTGGAACGTGGTGGGCACCATCTGGCAGATCTTCGGCCGCGCCGATATCGGCCTGCTCGGTTCGAGCCTCAATGCCATGGGCATCAGCTACAACTATGCGGCGAGCACCATGGACGCCTGGGTCACCGTGCTGGTGATGGACGTCTGGCACTGGACCTCGCTGGTGGCGCTGTTGTGCTTCTCCGGGTTGCGGGCGATACCGGATGTGTATTACCAGGCGGCGCGGATCGACCGTGCCTCGGCCTGGGCGGTGTTCCGGCATATCCAGTTGCCCAAGCTCAAGAGTGTGCTGCTGATCGCCGTGATGCTGCGGTTCATGGACAGTTTCATGATCTACACCGAGCCGTTCGTACTCACGGGCGGCGGTCCGGGCAATGCCACGACCTTCCTCAGCCAGACCCTGACCCAGATGGCCGTAGGGCAATTCGACCTGGGGCCGGCAGCGGCATTCTCGCTGGTGTACTTCCTGATCATCCTGTTGGTGTCCTGGCTGTTCTACACCGCCATGACTCACTCTGACGCCAACCGCTGAGGCCCGCCATGAGCAAAAGAAAGCTGATTCCGCTGCTGCTCTACATTTTGTTCCTGCTGGTTCCCATCTACTGGCTGCTGAACATGTCGTTCAAGAGCAACACCGAAATCCTCGGCGGCCTGACGCTGTTTCCGCAGGATTTCACCTTCCACAACTACAAGGTGATCTTCACCGACCCGAGCTGGTACACCGGCTACCTCAACTCGCTGTATTACGTGAGCCTGAACACGATCATTTCCCTGAGCGTGGCACTGCCGGCGGCCTATGCGTTCTCGCGCTATCGCTTTCTCGGCGACAAGCACCTGTTCTTCTGGCTGCTGACCAACCGCATGGCGCCACCGGCGGTGTTCCTGTTGCCGTTCTTCCAGCTGTATTCATCGATCGGGTTGTTCGACACCCACATCGCCGTGGCCCTGGCCCACTGCCTGTTCAACGTGCCGCTGGCGGTGTGGATTCTCGAAGGCTTCATGTCCGGCGTGCCCAAGGAAATCGACGAAACCGCCTACATCGATGGCTACAGCTTTCCCAAGTTCTTCGTGAAGATTTTCATCCCGCTGATCGGCTCCGGCATCGGCGTCACGGCGTTCTTCTGCTTCATGTTTTCCTGGGTCGAACTGCTGTTGGCGCGCACCCTCACTTCGGTGAACGCCAAACCGATCGCAGCGGTGATGACCCGCACTGTCTCGGCATCCGGTATCGACTGGGGCGTACTGGCGGCGGCGGGGGTGTTGACCATCCTGCCGGGCATGCTGGTGATCTGGTTTGTTCGCAACCACGTGGCCAAGGGCTTTGCCCTGGGCCGGGTATGAGGAACTGATGATGGAATGGATGAGTTGGACCGTCCCCACGACGGCGTTCTTCGGCGTCATTGCCTTGATCCTGGTGGGCATGACCACCTGGGAGTTGCGTTCGCCGAGTGTGCTTCGGCGAGGTTTCCTGCCGATTGCCACCACCCGTGGCGATCGGTTGTTTATCGGTCTTCTCGGCAGCGCCTACCTGCATTTGCTGGTAATCGGCGTCACCGACTGGAGCATCTGGGTCGCCTTCGCGATGTCCCTGGTGTGGCTGTTGGCTGTGATGCGTTGGGGCTAGTCGAGTCGCTCGGCAATGTTGCTCCGAAATCCCATACAGGAGGTCTCTATGTTCGACAAAAACAATAAGCTGCGACATAGCATTTCATTGGCAGCCATGCTGGCACTCAGCGGGTTGAGCGCAGCGGCCTGGGCCGATGCCTATGAAGACGCTGCGAAGCAATGGATTGGCAGCGAATTCAAGCCATCCACCCTGACGGCCGATCAGCAACTGGCGGAATTGAAGTGGTTCATCAAGGCCGCCGAGCCGTTTCGCGGGATGGACATCAAGGTCGTCTCGGAAACCATCGCCACCCACGAGTACGAGTCCAAGGTGCTGGCCAAGGCCTTCACTGAGATCACCGGGATCAAAGTCACCCACGACCTGCTGCAGGAAGGCGATGTGGTGGAAAAACTGCAGACCGTGATGCAATCGGACAAGAGCATCTATGACGGCTGGGTCAACGACTCGGACCTGATCGGTACGCACTTTCGCTACGGCAAGACCGAATCGATCACCGACCTGATGGCCAATGAGGGCAAGGACTTCACCTCGCCGACCCTGGACCTCAAGGATTTCATCGGCCTTTCTTTCACCACCGCGCCCGACGGCAAGCTCTATCAACTGCCTGACCAACAGTTCGCCAACCTCTATTGGTTCCGCGCCGACTGGTTCGAACGCGCGGACCTCAAGGCCAAGTTCAAGGAAAAGTACGGCTATGAGTTGGGCGTGCCGGTGAACTGGTCGGCCTATGAAGATATCGCGAAATTTTTCAGCGAAGACGTCAAGGAAATCGACGGCAAGCGCGTCTACGGGCACATGGACTACGGCAAGAAAGACCCGTCCCTGGGCTGGCGCTTCACCGATGCCTGGTTCTCCATGGCCGGTGGCGGCGACAAGGGCATCCCCAATGGCTTGCCGGTGGACGAGTGGGGCATTCGTGTCGAAGACTGCCACCCGGTGGGTTCCAGCGTGACCCGCGGCGGCGACACCAACGGTCCGGCGGCGGTGTTCGCCACTACCAAGTACGTCGATTGGCTGAAGAAGTACGCGCCACCGGAAGCGGCGGGCATGACCTTCTCCGAATCGGGTCCGGTGCCATCCCAGGGCAGCATCGCCCAGCAGATTTTCTGGTACACCGCCTTTACCGCCGACATGACCAAACCGGGCCTGGCGGTGATGAATGCCGACGGCACGCCGAAATGGCGCATGGCGCCGTCGCCGCGTGGCCCGTACTGGGAAGAGGGCATGAAACTGGGCTATCAGGACGTGGGCTCCTGGACCTTCATGAAGTCCACGCCTGAGAAGCAGAAACTGGCGGCCTGGCTTTACGCGCAGTTCGTGACCTCGAAAACCGTATCGCTGAAGAAAACCATCGTCGGCCTGACCCCGATCCGCGAGTCGGACATCAACTCGCAAGCCATGACCGACCTGGCACCGAAACTCGGTGGCCTGGTTGAGTTCTATCGCAGCCCGGCCCGTGTGCAATGGACCCCGACCGGGACCAACGTGCCGGATTATCCGCGTCTGGCGCAGTTGTGGTGGAGCCACATCGCCGAAGCCGCCAGCGGCGACAAGACTCCGCAACAGGCACTGGACGGCCTGGCCAAGGATCAGGACGCAATCATGACCCGTCTGGAACGCTCGAAGGCGCAAGCCACCTGCGCACCGAAAATGAACCCCGAGCGCGACGCGCAATACTGGTTCGATCAGCCAGGCGCACCGAAGCCGAAGCTGGCCAATGAAAAGCCGAAGGGCGAAACGGTGAGCTACAACGAACTGCTGAAGTCGTGGGCGGATGCGCGTAAGTAATGTCTGGACTGTGAAAGGCGAACGGCACCGGGAGGTGCCGTTTTTGTTGGTGCCTGTACTACCGCCATCGCGGGCAAGCCCGCTCCCACAGGTTACGTGTCGTACACAAAATCTGTGGTCACTCTCGGTCCCTGTGGGAGCGGGCTTGCCCGCGAAGAGGCCATCCCAATCACCGAACTTCTTCAGATGAACATGCATCTAGCAGGAGCACTGAACTCTGTGGAAGGTAAACGGGTGTAGATCTGGAGCCTCAAATTTGGGTACCTTCAAAATCATCCAGCACTCCATCAGGCAACGGCGCGTCGAAGTTTTCGGGAAGCACCAGTTTGGCCTTCATTGTTCCTATACGTTGATTATGTAACTGCTCTTGCGCTATCGCATTATTCAACTCCAACACTGCCAATTGCTCGACTGTGTCAGGTGCCAGTTTTGGCAGTTCGACCTTGTGCGTCTGCAGCGTCACCTTGCCCTGGCGATCGTCGGCCAGGGCTTCGAGGCCCTCCATCAGTTCGGAAAAAATGTCACGTGTCATCGTTCGCTCTCGCGTTGATTTATTGATCCTGAAGTTATTCAAGATTAGAGCCAGGTACTCAATGCCGGCTGTAGGACGACCCTGAGTATTTCGCGAGTGCGTTCCGGGTTTCCCGAAGGAGGGCAGGGCAGCGGTAACAAATCCCACAAAAACAAAAACGGCACCCGAAGGTGCCGTTTCTGTTTGCTACCAAGTATCGCTAAACGATCAACCCGCCAACCCCGATTGCTGAACCAGATTCAGCAGCGGTTGTGGGTACAGGCCGAGGAAGAATGCCAGTACCGCGATGGCCAGCAGCATCACGCCGCCTGCCTTCTGTTCCCAGTGCAGTTGAGCGTCGACGCGGCGCAGGTTTGGCTCGATCAGGTACAGGGTGACCATCACTCGCAGGTAGTAGAACACGCCGATGGCACTGCCCAGTACCAGGGAGCCGACCAGCCACCACTGATGCGACTCGACGCCGGTGGCGATGATGTAGAACTTGCCGATGAAGCCCGCGGTCAGCGGGATACCGGCCAGGGACAGCATCATCACGGTCAGCACGGCGGTCAGGTACGGACGGCGCCAGAACAGGCCGCGGTATTCGTACAGGGCGTCTGCGTCACGGCCTTTGTATGGCGAGGACATCAGGGTGATCACGCCGAAGGCGCCGAGGCTGGTGATCACGTAGGTGACCAGGTACACGCCGATGGCTTCCACGGCCAGGCCCTTGCTCGCCACCAGGGCGATCAGCAGGTAACCGAAGTGGGCAATGGACGAGTAACCCAGCAGACGCTTGAGGTTGCTCTGGGTCAGGGCCAGCAGGTTACCGAACAGGATCGACGCGATGGCGATGATGGTCAACACGTTGCTCAGCACACCGCTGCTCGCCGCTGGCGAGATCTGGAACAGACGCACCATCACTGCGAACACGGCAACCTTGGAAGCAGTCGCCAGGAACGCGGCAACCGGCGCCGGAGCACCTTCGTAAACGTCCGGAGTCCAGAGGTGGAAGGGTACCAGCGACAGCTTGAACGCCAGGCCGATCAGCATCATGCCCAGGCCCAGTTGCGCCAGCGAGCTTGGCAGGCCGGTAGCCGCCAGTGCCTGGCCGATGCCGACGAAGCTCAGGGAGCCGGCGTCAGCGTAGAGCAGGGCCATACCGAACAACAGGAACGCGGAACCGGCCGCCGACAGCACCATGTACTTGATACCGGCTTCCAGCGAGCGCTTGTTGAAGAAGGCATAGGCCACCAGACCGTAGACCGGCACCGACAGCAGTTCCAGACCGACGAACAAGCCGGCCAGGTGTTGTGCGCTGACCAGCACCAGGCCACCGGCGGCAGCCATCAGGATCAGCAGGTACAGTTCTTCGCGGTTGCCCGGGTAACCCGTGCCGCCATCGCCGAGGTAGGCGTGGGCGAGGGTGACACAGGCGAGGGTGGCGACCAGGATCAGCGCCATGTACAAGCAAGCGAAGCTATCGATTTGCAGCAGTGGGGTCACAGCCAGCGGCGCGACCTTCAAGGCTGGCAGGATCGACAGCAAGGCCAGGTTCAGACCCGCCACCGACAGCAGGAAGGTCTGGGAGTGGTTGCGGCGCCAGGCAATTGCCAGCATCACCACGATGATCGTGGCGCTGGTAATCAACAGCGGCGCTAGCGCGATAAAGTGTTGAGTCGTGAATTCCATAGCGCTCTTACCGGGCCGAAGCGAGTTGAGTGAAGGCGGTGCCGAGCCATTGCTGCACGCCATGCATCGTAGCGGCAGAGGTATCGAGGAACGGTTGCGGGTAGATGCCGATGTAGATCAGCAGCGCGGCCAGACCGACCACCATGATCATTTCGCGACCGTCCATGCCGTGCAGCACCACGTCCGATTTGGCCGGGCCGAAGTAGGCGCGGTGGATCATGATCAGCGAGTAGACCGAACCGAACACCAGGCCGGACGTCGCGATGATGGTGACCCACGGGGCAATCGGGAAGGTGCCGATCAGGATCAGGAACTCACCGACGAAGTTACCGGTACTCGGCAGGCCCAGCGACGCGGCCGCGAAGAACAGGCTGAGGGCCGGCAGGTAAGCGATCTTCGACCATAGGCCACCCATCTCGCGCATGTCACGGGTGTGGGTGCGTTCGTACAACTGGCCACTCAGGATAAAGAGTGCCGCCGCCGACAGGCCGTGCGCCAGCATCTGCATCACCGCGCCCTGCAGCGCCAGTTGGCTGCCGGAGTAGATGCCGATCAGGACGAAGCCCATGTGGGAAACGGACGAGAAGGCAATCAGACGCTTGATGTCGGTTTGCGCGAACGCCAGGAACGCACCGTAGAAAATCCCGATCAGACCCAGGGTCATGGCGAACGGCGCGAACTCGGCCGACGCATTCGGGAACAGCGGCAGGGCGAAACGCAGCAGGCCGTAGGCAGCAGTCTTCAGCAAGATACCGGCGAGGTCGACGGAACCTGCGGTCGGCGCCTGGGCATGAGCGTCAGGCAGCCAGGAGTGGAACGGCACGACTGGCAGCTTCACCGCGAAGGCGATGAAGAAGCCGAGCATCAGGATGTACTCGGTGGTCGTCGACATCTTGGTCTTCAACAGGTCGGCGTAGTTGAAGGTAATCACGCCGGTGTCGTTGAAGTTGACCAATACCAGACCCAGGATCGCCACCAGCATGATCAGGCCGGAAGCCTGAGTGAAGATGAAGAACTTGGTCGCCGCGTAGATCCGGGTTTTCTTGCCGTCCGAAGAACTGTGACCCCAGAGCGCGATGAGGAAGTACATCGGCACCAGCATCATTTCCCAGAAGAAGAAGAACATGAACAGGTCGAGGGCAAGGAACACGCCGACGACACCGCCCAGGATCCACATCAGGTTGAGGTGGAAGAAGCCAACGTGACGCTGGATCTCTTTCCACGAGCAGAGGACCGAGAGGACACCCAGCAGACCGGTCAGCATGATCATCAACAGCGACAGGCCGTCGAGGGCCAGGTGCACGTTGATGCCGAAGCGCTGGATCCAGACGTGCTTGAACTCAAGCGCCCAGGTCGGATCGGCACCCGGTGCCGGAGCAAATGAATAGTCACCGTTGGCCCACAGCCAGAGGCCGAGGGAGAGCAGCAGGGACATGGTGATCAGCGCAATCCAGCGGGGGAGGGTGGCGCCGAAGCGCTCACCCATCCAGCACAGCAGGCCGCCGATGAAGGGGATCAGGATTAGCCAAGGCAGAATCATGACGGGCTCAATTCCTTTCGCAAGTTCGCAAGGTTCATATCAGACCGCTACCAGCACGACGGCGCCGATAACCAGCACGGCACCAGCAGCCATCGAGGCGGCGTACCAACGCAGTTGACCGGTCTCGGTACGGCTCAGGGCGGTGTGACCGCCTTTGGCCATACGCGGGATCAGACCGATGGTCTGGTCCAGCGGGTCTTTGCGCAGGATGTGGTTGATCGCCAGGTATGGCTTGACGAACAGTTTGTCGTAGATCCAGTCGAAGCCCCAGGCGGCGAACCACCAGGCCGACAGGATACGGCCGATGCCGCTGTTGGCGATGGCGGTGACGAAGCGACGCTTGCCGAGGAACAGCAGCGCGGCCAGCAGGATACCGGACAGGGCGATGGCGCCCGAGGCGATTTCCAGGCTGTGCTTGGCTTCGCCGCCGGCATGGCCGACGCTTTCCGGCAGTACGCCGTGCAGTGGTGGAACGATCATCGCGCCGATGGCGGTGGACAATACGATCAGCACCGACAGTGGCAGCCAGTGGGCGATGCCGTGACCGGCGTGGGCTTCGGTCTTCGCTTCACCGTGGAACGCGATGAAGATCAGGCGGAAGGTGTACAGCGAGGTCATGAATGCGCCGACCAGACCCGCATACAGCAGACCGTGGTTACCGCTGGCGAACGCTTCCCAGAGAATTTCGTCCTTGGAGTAGAAGCCCGCGGTTACCAGAGGCAGGGCCGCCAGGGCCGCGCCGCCGACGATGAAGCTGGCGTAGGCCAGTGGCAGTTTCTTCCACAGACCGCCCATCTTGAAGATGTCCTGCTCGTGGTGGCAGGCAACGATCACCGCACCGGAGGCAAGGAACAGCAGGGCCTTGAAGAAGGCGTGGGTCATCAGGTGGAAGATCGCGCCATCCCAGGCACCGACGCCCAGGGCCAGGAACATGTAGCCGATCTGGCTCATGGTCGAGTAGGCGAGGATACGCTTGATGTCGGTCTGCACCAGTGCGGCAAAACCGGCCAGGACCAGGGTCACGCCGCCGACGATTCCCACGAGATGCAGGATTTCCGGCGCCAGGGTGAACAGGCCGTGGGTACGGGCGATCAGGTAGACGCCCGCGGTTACCATGGTTGCGGCGTGGATCAGTGCCGAAACCGGAGTAGGACCGGCCATCGCGTCCGCCAGCCAGGTTTGCAGCGGCAGTTGCGCGGATTTACCGACAGCGCCGCCCAGCAGCATCAGGGTGGCCAGGACCATCCAGATATTGCCGGCCTGGAACTTCTGCGGTGCCAGCACCAGCAGTTCCTGAACGTTCAGCGTGCCCAGTTGGGCAAACAGGATGAACAAGCCGATGGCCATGAACACGTCACCGATACGGGTCACGATGAAGGCCTTGAGTGCCGCGTTGCCGTTGTTGCGGTTGCTGTAGTAGAAACCGATCAACAGGTACGAGCACAGGCCCACGCCTTCCCAACCGAAGTACAGGAACAACAGGTTATCGCCCAGCACCAGGAACAGCATGCTGGCGATAAACAGGTTGGTGTAGGCGAAGAAGCGCGAGTAACCGTCTTCACCGCGCATGTACCAGGAAGCGAACAGGTGGATCAGGAAGCCGACGCCGACCACCACACCCAGCATGGTCAGGGACAGACCATCCAGGTACAGGGCGAAGTTCGGCTTGAAGCCTTCCACCGCCATCCACTGCCACAACACCTGGGTGTAGTGACCGCCTTCCGGTGGCGCGACGTTGAATTGCCAGATCACGTAAGCCGCGACGATGGCAGACAAGCCGACGGAGCCGACGCCGATCAGTGCCGAAAGGTTTTCCGAGAGGCGGCCGCGTGAGAACGACAGCAGCAGGAAACCAATGAGAGGGAACAAGAAAGTCAGATAGAGAAGGTTCATCCGCGCATCTCACTGGCAGCGTCAATATCGAGCGTGTGGAAGCGGCGATACAGTTGCAGCAGGATCGCCAGGCCAATACTGGCCTCGGCGGCTGCCAGGCTGATCACCAGGATGAACATGATCTGTCCATCCGGCTGCGCCCAGCGGCTACCGGCAACGATGAACGCCAAAGCGGAGGCATTCATCATGACCTCCAGGCTCATCAGCACGAAGAGGATGTTGCGGCGGACCATCAGGCCGACCAGGCCGAGGCAGAACAGGATGCCGGCAACCGCCAGACCATGCTCCATAGGGATAGCAGGCATCGTCATTGCTCCTTGGCTTCGTTACGGCCCAGATGGAACGCCGTGACGGCTGCGGCGAGCAGCAGCATCGAGGCGAGTTCGACCACCAGCAGGTAAGGGCCGAACAGGCTGATGCCCACGGCCTTGGCGTCTACGGTGGTGTGGCCGACGGCCTGACCGCTCTGGTGCGAGAGCAGCACATACAGCAGTTCCACCAGCAGCAGCGCGGCGAGTGCGACCGGGCCGCCCCAGATACCGGGCTTGAGCCAGACGCGTTCTTGCTGAGCCGAGGCCGGGCCCAGGTTCAGCATCATTACCACAAACACGAACAGCACCATGATGGCGCCAGCGTAGGCGATCACTTCCAGTACACCGGCAAACGGCGCGCCGAGGGCGAAGAACGTCATCGCCACGGCGATCAGCGAAATGATCAGGTAGAGCAGGGCGTGCACAGGGTTGGTGTTGGTGATCACGCGAAGCGTGGACACCACAGCGATACCCGATGCGAAATAGAAAGCGAATTCCATCTTTCTTCCTTAAGGCAGCAAGCTCTTCACGTTGATCGGTTCGGCTTCATTCTGCGCGGAGCCTTTCGGCTTACCGGCAATCGCCATACCTGCAACACGATAGAAGTTGTAATCAGGGTTTTTGCCGGGGCCGGAGATCAGCAGATCTTCTTTCTCGTAAACCAGGTCCTGACGTTTGAACTCGGCCATTTCGAAATCCGGCGTCAGCTGGATCGCGGTGGTCGGGCAGGCTTCCTCGCAGAGGCCACAGAAAATGCAGCGCGAGAAGTTGATGCGGAAGAAGTCCGGGTACCAGCGACCGTCTTCGGTTTCAGCTTTCTGCAGCGAGATGCAACCGACCGGGCACGCCACGGCGCACAGGTTGCACGCTACGCAACGTTCTTCGCCGTCGGGGTCGCGGGTCAGCACGATACGGCCACGGAAGCGCGGCGGCAGGTACACGGCTTCTTCCGGGTATTGCAGCGTGTCGCGCTTGCGGAAGGCGTGGCCAAAAATCATCACCAGGCTGCGAAGCTGGGTGAAGAAGCCATGCACGATGTCAAAAATGTACTTCATGATTCTCTATCCTCACTGAGCCGCGACGGCGGGCGTGTTGAGCAACACGATCGCAGCGGTCACCAGCATGTTGACGAGGGTCAGCGGCAGGCAGAACTTCCAGCTGAAGTCCATCACTTGGTCATACCGTGGGCGCGGAATCGAAGCGCGCAGCAGGATGAAGAACATGATGAAGAACGCGGTTTTCAGCGCGAACCAGATGAACGGGATCTGCGGCAGCAGGTCGAACGGACCGTGCCAGCCACCGAAGAACAGCGTGACCAGCAGCGCCGAAATCAACACGATGCCGATGTACTCACCAACGAAGAACATGCCCCATTTCATGCCGGCGTATTCAATGTGGTAACCGTCGGCCAGTTCCTGTTCCGCTTCCGGCTGGTCGAACGGGTGACGGTGAGTCACGGCCACGCCAGCGATGAAGAAGGTCAGGAAGCCGAAGATCTGCGGAATGACGAACCACAGGTTCTGCGCCTGGTATTCAACGATGTCGCGCATGTTGAACGAGCCAACCTGGATCACGATGCCCATCAGCGACAGGCCCATGAACACTTCGTACGACACGGTTTGTGCCGAAGCCCGCAAGCTGCCCAGCAGGGCGAACTTGTTGTTGCTGGACCAGCCGGCGAACAGCACCGCGTAGACTGAGAGACCGGCCATGGCGAAGAAGAACAGGATGCCGATGTTGATATCCGCCACGCCCCAGGTCGGGGTGATCGGGATGATGGCGAAGGCAATCAGCAAGGCGCTCATGGCCACCACCGGCGCCAAAGTGAAGATCACTTTGTCGGCGAACGGCGGCGTCCAGTCTTCCTTGAAGAACATCTTGATCATGTCGGCAGCGATCTGGAACGCACCGAACGGACCCACGCGGTTCGGACCGTAACGGTCCTGCCAGAGGGCGAGCAGACGACGCTCGACCCAACTGAGCAGGGCGCCGCAGATCACCACGGCGAGCAGGATCACCACGGCCTTGAGGACCGCGATGATGATGTCGATCACTTCAGGAGTGAACCAGGTCATTGAGCTGCCTCCTGCAGACCGTCAACGGATTTGCCAAAGATTGCTGGCGGAATGCCGGCGATGCCCGCAGGCAGTGCCACCAGACCGGCGCCCAGCTCTTCATTGATGCGCAGCGGTAGACGCAAGGTCTGGCCGGCGACATTGAAGCTCAGCATGGCACCGTCGTTGACGCCCAGGCGGTCGGCTTCGGACTTGGCCAGTGCGACGTAGGCCGCTGGAATGCGTTCCTGAACCGGAGCGGCTTTCGAAGAGTTTTCTTCGCTGCCGAACAGGTGGAAGAACGGCACGACCTGCCAGGTGCCCTGGGCCGGATTGAACGCGCGCGGAACACTGGCGAACCAGTTCAGCGAGTCACCGCTGCTTTCGATCAGGCGGGTGCCCGGGTCGCCAGCGCGGATGTGACCACCGACTTCGTCCTGGAACTTGTTCCAGGCTTGCGGCGAGTTCCAGCCCGGAGACCAGGCGAATGGCACTTGCTGACGCGGTTCGGCCGAACCCGAGTAACCTTCCATCGAGAAGGCGAACGCGGTGTCCTTGTCCTGCGGGGTACGCGGTTCGTGCACACTGATGTCGGCGCGCATGGCGGTACGACCGGAGTAACGCAGCGGTTCGCGGGCCAGTTTCAAGCCCTTGATGCGGAACGCGGCAGACGGTGCGGCATCGACGATGCGGTTCAGTTGCGGCGTACTGGCAGCAACGGCAGCGGTGGCGTGGTCCAGTTGGGTCCAGTCGATCGGCTGGTTCAGCAGGGTGGCGCGCAGGGCATGCAGCCAGCGCCAGCCTTCGTGAACCAGGATGCTCGCATCCAGGTATTTCGGATCGAAGACC
The DNA here is from genome assembly GCF_000282395.1 of Pseudomonas sp. GM55. Lineage (NCBI taxonomy): Bacteria > Pseudomonadati > Pseudomonadota > Gammaproteobacteria > Pseudomonadales > Pseudomonadaceae > Pseudomonas > Pseudomonas sp. GM55. Next base: position 27,092 of record NZ_AKJJ01000089.1, read on the forward strand.
TGGAAGAAGCGCTGGGCGCGGCCTTCCTGGCTGACCAGGGTACCGTCGCCTTCAGCGAAGCTGGCAGCTGGCAGGACCAGGTGCGCGCGATCGCTGGTGGCGGTCTTCTGATGGTCGGCGACGATCAGCACCTTGGCGGCGGTCAGGGCAGCATCGACACGGGCCTTGTCGGTACGGGTGTACAGATCGTTTTCCAGTACGACGATGGCGTCGGCCTTACCGTCGATCACGGCTTGCAGTGCGGCGTCGACCGATTCGCCACCGAGCATGGCCAGGCCGAGGCTGTTGGCCTCTGGCACGATCAGGCTGATGGAACCGTTCTTCTCACGCAGCTTCAGGGCTTTGGCGATGTTCGCGGCAGCTTCGATCAAGGCTTTGGAGCCCAGGGAAGTACCGGCGATGATCAGTGGACGCTTGGCCGCGAGCAGGGCGTCGGCGATGCGCTTGGCCAGTTCGAGGGCTTCAGCGTCCAGGCCTTCAACGGCTGGAGCGCTGGCGTCGAGGGCGTGAGCCACGGCGAAACCGATGCGGGCCAGGTCGTCGGGAGCGGCGTGAACGCACTCTTCGGCGATGTCGTCGAGCTTGGTTTCAGCCAGGCTGGCGATGAACAGCGGGTTCAGCGCGTGCTGACCGATGTTCTTCACGGCGGCGTCGAGCCAAGGCTGGACACGCATGGCGTCGGCCATGTCTTCGGCCTTGCCCTTGACCGATTGACGCAGGGACAGGGCCATGCGCGCAGCAGTCTGGGTCAGGTCTTCACCGAGGACGAACACGGCGTCGTGGTCTTCGATGTCGCGCATGTTCGGCACTGGCAGCGGGCTGTCTTTCAGCACTTGCAGCACCAGGCGGATGCGCTCCAGTTCGGAGGCTTCGATACCTGAGTAGAAGTGCTCGGCACCGACCAGTTCGCGCAACGCGTAGTTGCTTTCGAGGCTGGCGCGGGGCGAACCGATACCGACGATGTTGCGACCGCGCAGCAGGTCGGCGGCCTTATCCAGTGCTTCGTCGAGGCTCAACTTGGTGCCATTGGCCAGCAGCGGCTGGCGTGGACGGTCTTCGCGGTTGACGTAGCCATAGCCGAAACGGCCACGGTCGCACAGGAAGTACTGGTTCACCGAACCGTTGAAACGGTTTTCGATGCGACGCAGTTCGCCATAACGCTCGCCCGGGGAGATGTTGCAACCGCTGGAGCAGCCATGGCAGATGCTCGGCGAGAACTGCATGTCCCATTTACGGTTGTAGCGCTCGGAGTGAGTCTTGTCGGTGAACACGCCGGTCGGGCAAACCTCGGTGAGGTTGCCGGAGAACTCGCTTTCCAGGGTGCCATCTTCAACGCGACCGAAGTACACGTTGTCGTGGGCGCCGTACACACCGAGGTCGGTGCCGCCAGCGTAGTCTTTATAGAAGCGCACGCAGCGGTAGCAAGCGATGCAGCGGTTCATTTCGTGGGAAATGAACGGGCCCAGTTGCTGGTTCTGGTGGGTACGCTTGGTGAAGCGGTAACGGCGCTCGTTGTGGCCGGTCATTACCGTCATGTCTTGCAAGTGGCAGTGACCGCCTTCCTCACAGACCGGGCAGTCGTGAGGGTGGTTGGTCATCAGCCATTCGACAACACTGGCGCGGAACGCCTTGGACTCTTCATCGTCGATGGAGATCCAGGTGTTGTCGGTGGCAGGGGTCATGCAGGACATGACGATACGACCACGGGTGTCGTTCTCGTCGGTGTACTGCTTGACCGCGCACTGGCGGCAAGCGCCAACGCTGCCCAAGGCAGGGTGCCAGCAGAAATACGGAATATCGAGGCCCAGAGACAGACATGCCTGTAACAGGTTGTCTGCCCCATCGACTTCGAGCGCTTTGCCGTCTACGTGGATAGTGGCCATGGTTCAAAGTTCTTCGTTGGCCCGGTGTCAGCGGGCGTGGCTAATGGAATCTTGTTATCCGCGTGAATCAACACAGCCGCTTTCGGCGTCATCACACGAAAAGCGAAGGGCACGGACCCTTCGCCTTTTTAAGCATTTACGCGCCGACTACGATCGGCCTTGCCAGAGGCGGGACGGCGGCGCTGACAGGCGCGATGCCGGCTTCGAACTCGTGGCGGAAGTATTTGATTGCGCTGCCCAACGGCTCCACGGCACCCGGTGCGTGAGCACAGAAGGTCTTGCCCGGGCCGAGGAAGCCGACCAGGCCCAGCAGGGTCTCGATGTCGCCTGGCTGGCCTTCGCCGTTCTCGATGGCCATCAGGAGCTTGACGCTCCATGGCAAGCCATCGCGGCACGGGGTGCAGAAGCCACAGGATTCGCGAGCGAAGAACTGCTCCATGTTGCGCAGCAGGGACACCATGTTGATGCTGTCGTCCACCGCCATGGCCAGGCCGGTACCCATACGGGTGCCCACTTTGGCGATGCCGCCGGCGTACATTTGTGCGTCCAGGTGCTCCGGCAACAGGAAGCCGGTACCGGCGCCGCCAGGTTGCCAGGCCTTGAGCTTGTAACCGTCGCGCATGCCGCCGGCGTAGTCTTCGAACAACTCGCGGCCGGTGACGCCGAATGGCAGTTCCCACAGGCCCGGGTTCTTCACCTTGCCGGAGAAGCCCATGAGCTTGGTGCCCATGTCATCGCTGCCTTCGCGGGCCAACGATTTGTACCAGTCCACGCCGTCGGCAATGATCGCCGGGACGTTGCACAGGGTTTCAACGTTGTTCACGCAGGTCGGCTTGCCCCACACGCCAACGGCGGCAGGGAAGGGCGGCTTGGAGCGCGGGTTGGCACGACGGCCTTCGAGGGAGTTGATCAGTGCGGTTTCTTCACCGCAGATGTAACGCCCGGCGCCGGTGTGGACGAACAGCTCGAAATCGAAGCCGCTGCCCAGGATGTTCTTGCCCAGCAGGCCTGCTGCCTTGGCTTCTTCCACGGCACGGTTCAAGTGCTTGGCGGCGGTGGTGTATTCGCCACGCAGGAAGATGTAGCCGCGGTAGGTTTTCAGTGCGCGGGCACTGATCAGCATGCCTTCGATCAGCAGATGGGGCAGTTGCTCCATCAGCATGCGGTCTTTCCAGGTGTTGGGCTCCATTTCATCCGCGTTGCACAGCAGGTAGCGGATGTTGATGGATTCGTCCTTGGGCATCAGGCCCCACTTCACGCCAGTGGGGAAGCCTGCACCGCCGCGACCCTTGAGGCCGGAATCCTTCACGGTCTGGACGATGTCGTCCTGAGCCATGTCGGCGAAGGCCTTGCGCGCTGCGGCGTAACCGTTCTTGGCCTGGTATTCGTCGAGCCAGACGGCTTCGCCGTCGTCACGCAGGCGCCAGGTGAGCGGGTGAGTCTCGGCCGAACGCTTGATGCGGTTGGCTGGACCGAAGGAAGTCAGGGTCATACGTAGCCCTCGAGCAATTTGGCAACGCCTGCGGGCTGCACATCACCGAAAGTGTCGTCGTCGATCATCAACGCCGGCGCCTTGTCGCAGTTGCCGAGGCAGCAGACCGGCAGCAGGGTGAAACGACCGTCGGCGGTGGTCTGACCCAGGCCGATGCCCAGCTTGCTCTGGATTTCGCTGACCACCGACTCGTGGCCGCCGATGTAGCAGACCATGCTGTCGCAGACGCGAATGATGTGGCGGCCGACCGGCTGGCGGAAGATCTGGCTATAGAAAGTCGCCACGCCTTCAACGTCGCTGGCCGGGATGCCGAGGATCTCGCCGATGGCGTAGAGGGCACCGTCCGGCACCCAGCCACGTTCCTTCTGGACGATCTTCAGAGCTTCGATCGACGCCGCGCGCGGGTCTTCGTAGTGATGCAACTCGTGCTCGATGGCCGAGCGCTCGGTTTCACTCAAGGTGAAACGGTCTGTCTGGATAAGCGTGCTGTTCATGCTTAGCGGTCCACGTCGGCCATAACGAAATCGATACTACCCAGGTACGCAATCAAGTCCGCGACCATGCTGCCTTTGATCACCGAAGGGATCTGCTGCAGGTGCGGGAAGCTTGGGGTACGAATCCGGGTGCGGTAGCTCATGGTGCCGCCATCGCTCGTCAGGTAATAACTGTTGATGCCCTTGGTCGCTTCGATCATCTGGAAGGATTCGTTGGCCGGCATGACCGGGCCCCACGAAACCTGCAGGAAGTGCGTGATCAAGGTTTCGATGTGCTGCAGCGTGCGCTCTTTCGGCGGCGGCGTAGTCAGCGGGTGATCCGCCTTGTACGGGCCTTCCGGCATGTTGCGCAGGCACTGGTCGATGATCCTGATGCTCTGGCGCATCTCCTCGACACGCACGATGCAGCGGTCGTAGGCATCGCCGTTGGCCGCCAGCGGCACTTCGAACTCGAAGTTCTCGTAGCCCGAGTACGGGCGCGCTTTACGCAGGTCGAAATCGCAACCGGTCGAACGCAGGCCGGCACCGGTGACGCCCCATTCCAGGGCCTCTTTGGTGTTGTAGTCGGCGACGCCGATGGTCCGGCCACGCAGAATGCTGTTGTCCAGGGCGGCTTTCTGGTATTCGTCCAGACGCTTGGGCATCCACTCGACGAAATCCTTGACCAGCTTTTCCCAGCCGCGTGGCAGGTCGTGGGCGACGCCGCCAATACGGTACCAGGCCGGGTGCAGACGGAAACCGGTGATGGCTTCGATCACGGTGTAGGCACGCTGACGGTCGGTGAAGGTGAAGAACACCGGGGTCATGGCGCCGACGTCCTGGATGTAGGTACCCAGGAACAGCAGGTGGCTGGTGATCCGGAAGAACTCGGCCATCATGATGCGGATGACGTCGACCTTCTCCGGCACCTTGATGCCGGCCAGCTTCTCGACCGAGAGCACATACGGCAGGTTGTTCATCACGCCGCCGAGGTAGTCGATACGGTCGGTGTACGGGATGAAGCTGTGCCAGGACTGACGCTCGGCCATTTTTTCGGCACCACGGTGGTGGTAGCCGATGTCCGGGACGCAGTCGACGATCTCTTCACCGTCCAGCTGCAGAATGATGCGGAACGCACCGTGCGCGGACGGGTGGTTCGGGCCGAGGTTGAGGAACATGTAGTCCTCGTTCGGGCCGGAACGCTTCATGCCCCAGTCTTCAGGCTTGAAGCGCGCAGACTCTTCCTCGAGCTGTTGCTTGGCCAGGTTCAGGGTGAACGGGTCAAACTCGGTGGCGCGGGCAGGGAAGTCCTTGCGCAGCGGGTGACCTTCCCAGGTCGGCGGCATCATGATGCGCGACAGGTGAGGGTGGCCTTTGAAGTCGATACCGTACATGTCCCAGACTTCACGCTCGTACCAGTTGGCGTTCGGCCAGATGCTGGTGACGGTCGGCAGGCTGAGGTCGCTCTCGGACAAGGCGACCTTGATCATTACGTCACTATTACGTTCGATCGACATCAGGTGATAGAACACGGAGAAGTCGACGCCGTTCGGCAGCCCCTGACGCTTGGTGCGCAGGCGCTCGTCCACGCCATGCAGGTCATAGAGCATGACGTACGGCTTGGGCAGGTTGCGCAGGAAAGTCAGGACTTCGACGAGTTTGGCGCGGGCAACCCAAAGCACCGGCATGCCGGTGCGGGTAGGCTGGGCGGTGAACGCCTCCGGGCCAAAACGGTTGTTCAGTTCGACGACCACATCCTGGTCGTCTGCCTTGTAAGGCGGGATGTACAGAGCACTGCCTGTAGTCATGGTTATTTATCGCTTTCGGTCAACGTAAAGAATGAAGCCAGTTTTTCGTTTCTTTGAAACAGCAGAACTGGATCAGACTTCGTCGGGGCTGCGCAGGTTGGTTACCTGAATACGCTGTTCGCGGCGCTTTTCCTTTTCGGAAGGCATCTCGGCGCGGTACACGCCTTGATCGCCAACGACCCAGGAAAGTGGGCGACGCTCCTGGCCAATCGACTCCTGCAACAGCATCAGGCCTTGCAGGAAAGCTTCAGGGCGGGGCGGGCAGCCAGGCACGTAGACGTCCACGGGCAGGAACTTGTCCACTCCTTGAACGACGGAGTAGATGTCGTACATGCCACCGGAGTTGGCGCACGAACCCATGGAGATGACCCATTTAGGCTCGAGCATTTGCTCGTAGAGACGCTGAATGATCGGCGCCATCTTGATGAAGCAGGTACCGGCGATAACCATGAAATCCGCCTGGCGCGGCGATGCCCGGATAACCTCGGCGCCAAAGCGCGCGATGTCGTGGGGCGCCGTGAAGGCGGTGGTCATTTCCACGTAGCAGCACGAAAGACCGAAGTTATACGGCCACAGGGAGTTCTTGCGCCCCCAGTTGATCGTGCCGTTGAGCACGTCTTCGAGCTTGCCCATGAAAATGTTTTTGTGGACTTGATCTTCTAACGGATCGGAAACGGTTTCCCGTTGGCCAATCGGATACTGCTCGTTAGGAGCATCGGGGTCGATCCTGGTGAGATTGTATTGCATTGCCAAAGCCTCATTGTTTCAGCTTCGCTTGCCGCTTGCGCCGAGCTTCCGGAGCCCAGTCAAGGGCGCCCACTCGGAATAGGTAGACAAGGCCTGCCAACAGAATTGCTATGAAAACGAGAGCTTCGACGAATCCGGTCCAGCCGCTTTCGCGGACGGACACAGACCATGCAAAGAGAAAGAGGGCTTCGATATCGAAGATCACGAAGAGCATCGCGACCAGATAGAATTTGGCTGAGAGCCGCAAGCGGGCGCTACCTGTAGGTAGCATGCCGGACTCGAACGGTTCGTTTTTGCTGCGGCCCCAGGCTTTTGACCCGAGTAGGCTGGAAACGCCCAGCATGAAGGCACAGAGGCCGACAACGCCTAGAAGGAAAATGGCAAAGCCCCAGTTGTGGGCCATGAGTCCTGTCGCTTCGGGCATGCTGGTAATCCTTAACAGAGAGCAAAGGTCTCTGAGCTTGAAAAGAAACAAAGCAGTGACGATATGTCGCAGCAATCAATCCCGCTGATTTTATGGCTAAACACCCGGCAAGTAAAATTCCTATAGCGAAATTATTTATAGGAATAAGGACATAGCGAGTCTGCAAAGCCCGGCAGCCCTTGCGTTGCGGGCATTAGGGGGCTTTTCGCAAATAATGTTTTGTAGGGAATGTAACGAACATAGTTGCAGCTGAATGATAATCAATATTGTTTGTCTTGGTTTTCAAACTGTTTGTCCCTCGGATGCTCGGGAAGTTGTCTTATTTGAGCGTTACAGCAAGTAGCGGCGGTGTGCGTTTTAGCGGATTTTTCTGGCGTTGATGTCGCTCTGGATCAATGTTTTTCCGGATCCCCACCATCCCTTGTAGGAGCGAGCCTGCTCGCGATGATCCTGAGGACGCCGCGGGGTGTCAGGCCCCCAGCGTCATCGTTGACCACCATCGCGAGCAGGCTCGC
>NZ_AKJJ01000090.1:0-43533 GCF_000282395.1 Pseudomonas sp. GM55
GCGGCGGGGCAGCCGCCGTACGCCTTGGCGACATTCCGATGAACCTGCTGGATCGCGTGCTGGCCCCGGTATTTCCCGGGCTGGTGGCTGACCGTCTGCGTGCCCGTAGCACCATCATGGCCTTTGAAGCGGCGCAGGCGACCCGCACCCACCAAGCCAAAAAACAATCGGCCAGCGCGGACCGCTCGCTGCAGCGTTCGGCGCGCTCTTTGCGCGAGCAGTGCCGCAAGTTGGACGAAGACCACGACATCGTCACCGGTTTGTTCGATCGTCTGGAAGAGAGGGTGGTGGGCGGCATGGGCATCGCGGTCGAGCCGTTTCCCTTGAGTTACGCCGGGGAAGTGCATCTGGAGTTTGCGGCGCAGATCAAGGCCCGCTGGGCCGAGTGGTCGTTGCGCCCGGAAACGTCCGGCGAGCTGTCCCGACCGCAGATGGAGCGGCAGGTGTGCCGAACTTGGCTACGCGATGGCGAAGCCTTGGCGCAGAAGCTCAAGGGGCGTGTGCCCAGTTATGAGCATTTGAGCGTGGTGCCCTTCGCTTTGGAGTTGCTGGAGCCGGATTACCTACCGTGGGAATACAACGATGAAGCCAAGGGTATTGTGCAGGGGATCGAGCGCAATCAGTGGCGGCGGGTCCGGGCTTATCACCTGGTCAAGCATCACCCCGGACATGCCGCCGGTTTCCAGCTGACTTTGACCACCAAGCGCGTCCCGGTCGAACAGATGATTCACATCGCGCACCGGAAGCGCATCGGTCAAAACCGCGGCCAACCGCTGTTGCATGCCGTGCTGATTCGCCTGGCAGACATCAAGGATTACGAGGAAAGCGAACGGGTTGCCGCACGTATCAGCGCGGCACTGGCCATGTACATCAAAAAAGGCACACCGGACGATTACACCACGCCATCTGCGGTGAATGGCCAGGCTGCCGCTGCTCGCAGCATTCCCATCGGCCCGGGCATGGTGTTCGACGGCCTGTTGCCCGGCGAAGACGTCGGCATGATCGAGAGCAATCGGCCCAACCCTTTTCTGGAAGGCTTCCGCAACGGTCAACTCAAGGCCGTGGCCGCCGGCACCCGGGGCACCTACTCCAGTGTGGCCCGAAGTTACGACGGCACTTATTCCGCACAGCGTCAGGAGCTGGTCGAGGGGCAGGCAGGTTATGACCTGCTGCAGCACGAATTTATCGACTACTGGAGTCGCCCGGTCTATCGCGAATGGCTGCACATGGCGATTGCCAGCGGGGTGATCAAGGTGCCGGTCGACGTCGATCCGGACACGGTGTTTGGCGCGATCTACCAAGGGCCGGTGATGCCGTGGATCAACCCAATTCATGAGGCCAATGCCTGGAAAATTCTGGTCGAGGCCGGCTTTTCCGATGAGTCGGAAGTGGCACGGGCGCGGCAGCGCAATCCGCAGGAACTCAAGCGTTCCCGGGCTTCGGAAATCAAAACCAACCGGGAACAGGGACTGGTCTTCAGTTCGGACTTCTATCACGAGACCTATGGAAAAACGCAAAGCAATGAACAGCAAAACAAAACGAAGCCTGCCGATGATGAGGCCGAGGGCCTCGATAACCCCGACGAATAAGCCCGGTGAAAGCTGGTACTCGCTCCGTGCGGCGCAGCAGCGCGGGGTGGTCGAGGTGATGCTGTACGACGAGATCGGCGCGTGGGGCATTACCGCCAAACAGTTCGCCCGCGATTTGGCCGCCATCGGCGATGTGTCTCAGATCAACCTGCACATTCACTCTCCGGGCGGCGACGTGTTTGAAGGGACCACCATGTACAACCTGCTGCGCGGCCATTCGGCGCGGGTGGTGGTGTACATCGACGGTCTCGCCGCTTCGATGGCCAGCGTGATTGCCATGGCCGGGGATGAAATCAACATGCCGGCCAACGCCATGATGATGATTCACAAGCCATGGGGTGGTCAGGTAGGTGATGCCGACGCCATGCGCGAGTACGCCGACTTACTCGACAAGGTCGAGAGCACGCTGATTCAGGCGTATACGCGCAAGTCGGGCAAGGCGATCGAGGACATTCAGGCGCTGCTTAAGGCGGAAACCTGGATGGATGGCAACGAAGCGGTGGCGGCCGGTTTCGCTGACAAGGTGCTCGATCCGTTCAAGGCGGCCGCTCAACTCACTTCAAAACGCATGCAGGAGTTCACCAACATGCCTACCTCGGCACAAAATCTGTTCAATCCACGCGGTTCCGCTCCAACCCCAGCGCCCGCTCCAGCTCCAGCTCCAGCCCCGACACCAACGCCGGCTGTCGATCCGGCGCCGGTCGCGCTGACCCTGGATCAGATGCGCGCCCAGGTCATGGCTGCGGATGGTGCTCGCCGCACCGCAATCAACGCCGCGTTCTGTGGCTCGCTGGTCACCAGCCACACCGAGCTGCTCAACACCTGCCTCAATGACCTGAGCTGCACGGCCGAGATGGCGCGGGAAAAACTGTTGGTCGCGCTGGGTTCGACCACCACCCCAACGAGCGGCCCCGGGCATCATGGCCACATCAGCAACGGCAACCTGGTTGGCGATTCGGTGCGCGCCTCGCTGGCGGGCCGTTTGGGTCAGGCGGAAAACCAGAAAGACAACGCCTATAACCACATGAGCCTGCGCGAACTGGCCCGTGCCTCGCTGCATGATCGCGGCATTCTGGTGGCTACTCTTGATCCGATGGCCATGGTCGGCTTGGCGTTCACCCATGACTCCAGCGACTTCGGCAACATCCTGGTGGACAGTGCCGCCAAGTCGGTCCTGCTCGGCTGGGACGAGGCGCCGGAGACCTATCACCTGTGGACCAAAAAGGGCCGTTTGAGTGACTTCAAGGTGGCGTCCCGGGTCGGCATGGGGGCGTTTCCGAGCCTGCGTGAAGTTCGCCCAGGTGCGGAATACAAATACATCACCACCAGTGACCGTGGCGAAAAAATCCGCCTGGCCACCTACGGTGAGATGTTCAGCATCACCCGGCAGGCGATCATCAACGATGACCTCGACCAGTTGAGCACGGTGCCTTACAACATGGGCCTGGCCGCGCGCGGCACCATCGGCGATCTAGTCTATGACACGTTGATCCATTCACCGGTGATGAGCGACGGCAAAGCGCTGTTCGATGCCGAGCGCAACAACCTGTTCTCCGGTACCGGCGCCAATATGTCGATTGAGGCGCTGAGCAAGGCCAAGACCGCCATGGCCTTGCAGAAAACCGAGGTCGAGGGTGGCAAGGCCCGCACCCTGAACATTCGCCCGGCGTTTGTCCTGGTGCCGGTGGCGCTGGAAGACAAGACCAACCAACTGATCCGCTCGGCGTCGGTGCCTGGCGTCGACACCAATGCCGGCATCGACAACCCGATCCGCAATTTCGCCACGGTGATCGCCGAGCCACGCCTGGACGATGATTCGCCGGTCACCTGGTATGAAGCCGCCCGCCAAGGTACTGACACCATCGAAGTCGCTTACCTGGACGGCGTTGAACAGCCCTACATGGAGCAGCAGCAGGGTTTCACCATTGATGGCGTGACGAGCAAGGTGCGGATCGATGCCGGGGTCGCGGCGCTGGATTATCGCGGTCTGAACAAGTCAGTCGGTGTCGTGCCACCTGCGAAAGCCAGCCGTTAACGGTTGAAGAATCCCCTAAACACCCCGCCGCGAGCGGGGTTTGTTGTTTCTGTACAGGAGAAATGCGCATGTCAAAGAATTATTCGGGTCCCGGCAGCACGCTGACTTTTGTGGCACCAGACGGTGGCGCGACGGCGGGGGTGCCGTTGGTGCTGGTTGATACGGTGGTCATCCCGATCGCCAGTGGCGTGGCGGGTGACGTCTTGGTCGGCCATCTCGGCGGCGTCTGGCGTCTGCCTGCCGATGCGGCGTTGTTGCAGGGACAGAAAGTGGCCCTGCAAGCCGGCGTGCTGGTTGATCCGCTCACGGCCACGGGTGATTTGGTGCCATTCGGCAAGCTGATGAGTGCTCCGGTCGGCGGTATTGCCGAAGCGTTGTTGATCCAGTGACCACGCTGGGCCGCTTTCGCGACGTCACGGCCCGGATGGATGCAGTGTTGGTCGATCGCCTCGGCGATCGCGCCATCAAGCCGGACGGCCTGCCGATGTCCGGTGCGTTCTTCTCGCCCTTTGTCGGTGCGGATGTCGGCGGCAAATCGAAGAGCGTGCGCCTGGGCAATGCCATCGTGACGGATAACGTCCTGGCGCCGACTTTCACCGCCCGCGTGGTGGATGCGGTGGGCATCGAGAAAGACACCTTTCTTACCATCGATCTACCGGCGGAGCAGGGCGGCGGTCGCTACAAGGTCAGCAAGCGCGAGCCGGACGGCGCCGGCATGGTCACTTTCATACTGAGTTTGAACAATGGATGAGCTGACGACCTTACACAACGCGATCGAGGCGACGTTCCGCGCCGGCTTGCCGACGGTGGTGAGCGTCGAGGCGTTCCCCGAGCTGAACGCTGAAGTCGGTCTGCCGGCGGTGTTGTTCGCCCTGACGGAAATCGGCGAAGCCGCCGACAATGGCAGCGGCAAAACCTCCCTGAGCGGCCGCTTTCAGGTGTGCATCATGGTCGATTCGACCATCAGCAAAGCGGCCTTACAGGCCGCCATTCTGGCCGCCGAGATCAGCAAGATTTTGCGCGGGCAATATTGGGGGCTGGACTTTGTCGAAGAGGTGCAGGAGGTGCGTGCATTCCCGGACGACTCGATGCCGGAGCTGGCGCAATTTGTGGTGTGGATCGTTGAGTGGAAGCAGATATTCCAGATCGGTGAAACCGAATGGTTATGGCCAGTCGAGCCGCCGGGTTCTCTGTACCTGAACGTCGATGGCTGCACCGGTACCGGCAATGAAGATCACTACTTTCAACCGGAGGATCTGGCATGGGATACACCAGCGCCGAACACGACCGGATGATCGCCGCCATGCTGCTGCCCTGCGTGGTGGTCGGCGTCGATCTGATGGCCGGGCGGGTGCGGGTCAAGGCCGGAACCTGGGTCAGTGCCTGGGTGCGCTGGCACAGCCTGGCCGCCGGCAAGGCCCGTCATTGGCGCGCACCGAGCCCGAATGAGCAGGGCGCGCTGTTCAGCCCGAGCGGTGATCCGGCCATGGGCACCTTTATCCCTGGGCTGTATGGCAACGCCGGAACGCCGCCGGACAACCGCGATCACGTCGAGGCCTGGTACTTCGACGATGGCGGCTCACTGGTTTACGACTGGCAGGCCGGCAGCTACAGCATTGCGCTGCCCGAGGGCAACCGCGCGACGATCACGGTTGGTGGCTCGTTGTTTGAAGTGACGCCGGATCAAGTCCGCGTTGTCGCCAGCCAGATTGCGCTGGTGGGGGAGGTGGCGATCGACGGATCGCTGAGCGTGTCCGGTGACATCAGCGGCGCCGGCACGATCATGGATGCCGGGGGCAACAGCAGCAACCACTCGCATTGAGCACACATTCACCTTCAGCCCGCCGCGCGCGGGCTTTTTCATGTCTGGAGAAAAAGCATGACGAGTAAAACCAAGGCAGTTCCCGCCGCCACGGATGCACCTGCGCCGGCCACGCTGAGCATCTTTCGCGACACGCTGTACACCTCGCGGGTGCTGATCCTGCTGGACGCCGGGCGCACCTTGAAAGTCAAAAAAGGACAAGTCGCAGTGGCGTCTGACGACACGGTCGCGCTCGAGTATTTGCATGGCCGCAAGGATTTTGTCGCGGTCGAGGGCTGATCCAATGATCGGGATGATCGGACTGGACCGCCGCACCGGCCAACTCATTTCCGGCCTCGATCACCTGCGCCAGTCCATTGAGGACATCTTGTCCACTCCCTTGGGCAGCCGGCGCATGCGCCCGGAGTACGGCAGCAAGCTGCGGCGCTTTGTCGACCTGCCGGTCAATGACGGCTGGAAGAGTGCCGTGCAAGCCGAGGTGGCCAGCACCCTCGGGCGCTGGGAGCCGCGGTTGAAACTCGGCCGCGTGCGCGCCGTGGCCATCCTCGACGGGCGTATCACCTTTGAGCTGACCGGGCAGTACCTGGGCAGCGACGTGACTTTGGAGGTGTCCGCATGACCATGGAACTGGCGGCCCTGCCGCCGCCGCAAGTGCTCGAAGACCTCGACTTTGAAGTGGTCTACCAGGAGAAGCTGGAAGCCTTCCGCCTGAGCATGGGCGACAACTGGAGTGCGGAGCTCGAAAGCGACCCGGTGCTCAAGCTGATCGAGCAGGCCGCGTATGGCGCCTTGCAGAACCGGGCGCGGGTCAACGACGCGGGCAAGGCTTTGCTGTTGGCCCATGCCGAGCGGGCCGACCTCGATCACCTGGCCGCCAACGTCAACCTGCAGCGCCTGGTGATTCAGGCGGGCGATCCGAGCACGGTGCCGCCGACGCCGCAGGTGCTTGAGGAGGACGATGCCCTGCGCGAGCGAGTGCAGCTGTCGTATGAGGGGCTGACCACGGCAGGACCGCGAAACAGCTACATCCTGCATGCGCGCAACGCCTCGGGCCTGGTGGCCGATGCCACGGCGGAAAGTCCGTCACCGGCCGTGGTGGTGGTCACCGTGCTCAGCCTGGAAGGCAGCGGCGCCGCCTCGCCGGAACTGCTGGAAGAGGTCCGGCTGCACCTCAATGACGAAGACGTGCGGCCGGTGGCCGACCGTCTCACGGTGCAGAGCGCGGTGGTCATCGATTACCACATTGAAGCGGTGCTGTATCCGCAGGCACCGGGGCCGGAAAACGAAGCCTACCTGGCCGAAAGCCAGAAACGCCTGAGCGAGTGGATCAACCCACGCCGCCGCCTCGGTCTGGAAGTGGCGCGCTCGGGGATCGATGCGCAATTGCACGTTCCCGGCATCGCTCGGGTTGAGCTGCTCGACTGGACCGATATCAAACCGAGCAAGGCCGAGGCGGCCTACTGCAACGGCTACACCGTAACGCTGGGGGCCTGACATGAGCAGTCAGCTGCCCCTCAACAGCACGCCGCTAGAGCTGGCCGTGGAAGCGGCCAACTATGAAAACACATTGATTCCGCTGCGCAGTTTGTACAACGCCGATACCTGCCCGGAACACTTGTTGCCGTACCTGGCCTCGGCCTGGTCGGTGGACCGCTGGAACAATAACTGGACCCAGGAGGCTAAGCGCACGGCGATCCGTTCGGCGTACGACGTGCATGCACGCAAAGGCACCATCGGTGCGCTGCGTCGGGTGGTCGAGCCCTTGGGCTACCTGATCGACGTGGTCGAGTGGTTCGACACCGTGCCGGAAGGCGTGCCCGGCACCTTCGCCCTAGAGGTCGGGCTGAACGATGCCGGTATCACCGAGGAACTGTACGAGGAACTGGCGTGGTTGATCGACGACGCCCGTCCGGTCAGCCGGCACATGACCAACCTGGCGCTCAGCCTGCAGACCGAGGGGGTGCTGGGCATTGCCGTGTGCGTGCAAGAAGGTGAAGAGATCGACGTGTACCCGCCGGCCCCACAAGACATCGACGTGACCGGCACTTTTGGCCCGGCGCTCTGCGTCGATGAAACCGATACTTTGGACGTTTATCCCTATGATTGATAAAACCAGTCAGTTTTTTGCCATTCTCACGGCGGTCGGTGAAGCCAAGCACGCCAATGCCATCGCCATGGGCCTGGACTGGATGTTTACCGAGATGGGCCTGGGCGATGCCAACGGCACCGACCCGATTCCCGATCGCCTGCAGACCCAACTGATCAACGAATGGCGCCGGGCGCCGATCAACCAGATACGCGTTGATCCGGCCAATCCCAACACGGTGATCACTGAGCAGATCATTCCGCCGGAAGTGGGCGGCGAGTGGATTCGCGAGATCGGCCTGTACGACGTCGACGGTGATCTGGTGGCGGTGGCCAACTGCGCACCGAGCTATAAACCATTGCTGGACCAGGGCAGTGGTAAAACCCAGGTCGTGCGGATGAATTTCATCGTCAGCAGCTCGGCGAACATCGTGCTGAAGATTGACCCAGCGGTGGTGCTGGCCACGCGTGAATACGTCGACCTGGCGATCAGTGAGGCGCTGGCCAAGCTGGATCACAAACAGTCAGCACGGGTGGCGGCCACGGTCCCCATCACCCTGAGCAATGTGCAGACCATCGATGACGTGGCCGTGGCCGTCGGTGATCGCGTGCTGGTGACCGCCCAGGCAGAGGCCCAGAACAACGGTGTCTATGTCGTCAGCGCCGAAGGCTGGACGCGGGCCGCCGATGCCGACAACAGCCTGGAAGTGACCCCGGGGTTGTTTATCCACGTCGAGCAGGGCACGACCAACGGCGACAGCCTCTGGCAGTTGGTCACCGACGCGCCGATCACCCTCGGCACCACCGGTTTGCAGTTTGAAATGATCGCAGGCGGCAGTGGGGGCGGTGTGGGCACTTTTCGCAGTGTCACCGTCGATGCCCTTGGGCGTGTGATCGCTGGCACCAACCCGACCACCCTGGACGGCTACGGCATTACCGATGCCCTGGCGGTGAGTGAAAACCTGGGCGATGTTGCGGATGTGGTCGAGGCTCGGAGTAACCTCGGGCTGGGCACCGCCGCGACCGCAGATGTGCAGGTCTATCTGCACGATGGAACGCCTGATGCGCTGATGAAGGTCGGAGCGTTCGGCTGGGGCGGGCCCGCCTATGCGGTCAGCGATGTTGACATCGGTGGCTTGAACGCGGAGACGGCCCTCTATTTCATCAGCAATGGCATAGGAGGGCCAGGAGGCGGGATCTATGAGGGTTGGGTTCGCGTCTCGGCGATTACACCAGGTCAATACGCCTTCCAGGAGATTTATGGGAATGCCGACCACACCCTACACCGCCGGGCCTTGACTGCCGGTGTTTGGGGCGAATGGGAAAGCATCTGGGACTCAACCAATCTGGTTAAACAAATCTACCCCCAAGATGACACGCCAGGTCGTGTGTTGCTCACGGGTGCTTATGGCATCGGTCACGGGGGGATTGTCCTTCCCGACGGCACCGATCTAAACACAGTCACCACCGTGGGTATTTACCGGGTGAACCCCGGCCCGAACGTTCCAGAGGGCGGTCAATTCTCCCCCATGCTGGTTACGGTCAGTCAAGACACCCTCTGGCAACAAATCATCGGCTATAACACCGGTACAACTATTACTCGTGGCGGTGTTCAGACCCCAGAGGGATACGTATTCAGTGCGTGGGTAACGGGCTGGGACACTAGTAACTTTGATCCTGCTACGTACCAACCTGCGTTGGGCTTCACTCCCGTGCAGCAAGGCGGGGGGACGGATCAAGGCGCCAATAAAATCTACATCGGCTATCACCACGCCTCGAGTCAAATAAAAGTACAGGTTGATGCGCAGGATTTCGGGCATATCTGGACCCAGAGCAATTTTGATCCTGCTGCCATATTTTCCGTCCCTGTCGGCGTGCCGTTTCCATGGCCAACCCCCACGCCGCCCGCCAAATGCTTTGTCATGGCTGGCCAGCCGTTCGACGTGGCGGCCTACCCGGCGTTGGCCGCCGTGTATCCCAGCGGCATCGTGCCTGACATGCGCGGTGAATGGGTTCGCGGTTGCGACAATGGCCGTGGAATTGATGCCGGTCGCGCAATGCTAAGTCCGCAACTCGATGCGATGCAGAACATTACCGGGGGGTATTCCATGGCCAGCAATACGGGGGTCGGCAGCGGTGCATATGGCGCGTTTGCGGGGGTACCGGGTTCTGTCGCGTACGGCGAAGGCAGCGTTATTGGCGGCGATGTAAGTATGGTCTTTGACCCTTCGCGCGTTGTGCGAATCGCTACTGAAACACGTCCGCGCAGCGTGGCGTTTAACTACATTTGCAGGGCGCACTGATGCCTATCTTAGTGAACGGTTTTTTTGATGAAAATGGCTGGATCGACGTTTACACCTTCAGCGAAACTACGGCGGAATACCTTGGCCGACGGGCAACCTATGCCAGCTCCGGTTGCGGTCTGCCGGCGGGCGCTACGTTAGAGGAACCGCCCGAAGCCGGTGACGGCGAGGTGGTTGTCTGGAGGGATGAGGCCTGGGTGGTGGTGCCCGATTACCGTGGCCCGGTGTTTCAGACAGCCGATGGCGCCGAGGTAAAACACACGATGCCGGGCGAGTTGCCCCCCGAGCTGACGACCTTGCCACGACCGAGTGCGGCCCATCTCTGGGATGGTCTCGATTGGGTGCTGGATGCTGCCCTGGACCTGCAGCTTCAAAGCCAACAAGAGCAGACGTGGATCGAAAGCGAACTGCGGTTGGCGGGCCGAGAGGTCGACAAGCATCAGGATGCTTACTTGGGCGCGATCAGCACGGAGTCCGCCTGGCGCACCTACCGCAATGAACTGCGGGCCTGGCCAGCCAGCGCCTTATTTCCTACTAAGGAAGAGCGCCCTGTAGCGCCAAGTACCTCCTAAAACGCCCCGCATTGCCGAGGCGTTTTCTTTTCCATGCTGCACGTCACCGCACATCCCCACGGCCTCGCTTATGCGGGGCTTCTTCGTTTCTGGAGCATCACTCTATGAGTTTCTTTCACGGCGTCACCGTGACCCTGGTGGACACCGGCGCCCGGCATATCGCCACCCCGTCCGCGTCGATCATCGGCCTGTGCAACACCTTCACCGTTGGGCCGCCGGCGACCGCGGCGGCCAACGAACTGCTGCTGATCACCCGCGAAAGCGAAGCGGTGGCGGCCTGGGGCCCGGACGCCGCGATCACCCAGGACTGCAAGGCCATTTTCAAGCGGTCCAAGGCGGTGATTGTCGCCGTCGGTGTGCCGCTGTTGGAGGATCCGGCTGAGCAGCTGTCAGCGATCATCGGCGGGGTTTGGGCCGACGGCAGCCGGACCGGCATGCAGGCGTTGCTCAACGGTAAAAGCAAGTTCAACGCCCAGCCACGGTTGTTGGTAACGCCGGGGTACTCGGCGACGCTGGCGGTGGCCACCGAGCTGGTGGCGCTGGGCGACAAGATGCGGGCGATGGCCATCCTCGACGGGCCGAACACCACCGACGAAGCCGCGATCGCCTATGCCGAAAACTTCGGCAGCAAACACGCGTACATGGTCGACCCTGGCGTGCAGTTCTGGGACACCGGAACCAGTGCCACCGTCAACGCACCGGCTTCGGCTTGGACCGCTGGCCTGTTTGCCTGGACCGATGCCACCTACGGTTTCTGGGCCTCTCCGTCGAACAAGGAGTTTGTCGGTATCACCGGTACCACGCGATCGATCGAGTTTCTCGACGGCGATGCGTCCTGCCGGGCCAACGTGCTGAACAACGCGAACATCACCACGATCATCCGCGATGACGGGTACCGCCTGTGGGGCAACCGCACGCTGTCCAGCGACCCGAAATGGAAGTTCGTCACCCGCGTGCGCACGCTGGATATCGTCATGGACGCCATCCTCTACGCGCACAAGTGGGCCGTCGACCGCTCGATCACCGCGACCTACGTCAAGGACGTGACCGAAGGCCTGCAGGCATTCATGCGCGACCTGAAGAATCAGGGCGCGATCATCAACTTTGAGGTCTATGCCGACGAAGAGCTGAACACCTCCAGCGAACTCAGCGACGGCAAGGTGTACTGGAACATCCGGTTCACCGACGTGCCGCCGGCCGAAAACCCGAACTTCCGCGTGGAGGTGACCGATCAGTGGATCACTGAAGTGCTGGACACCGCTGCCTAAGGAGGCCGTTTTATGATTCCGGAAGTGCTCTACAACACCAACCTGTTCGTGGACGGCATCAGCCTGCAAGGCGATGTCCCGAGCCTGACCCTGCCCAAGTTGACCCTCAAGACTGACGAATACCGCGCGGGCGGCATGGACGCGGCGGTCGAACTCGACATGGGTATGGAGAAGCTGGAAGCCAGCTTCCTCACCAATGGTGTGCGCCGCGAGGTGCTGAAGTTCTTCGGCCAGTCCGACCTGACCGGGTTCAACGCCTCGTTCCGAGGTGCCTTTAAGGGCCAGAAAGGTGTGGTCAAGTCGGTGGTCGCCACCCTGCGGGGCAGTCTCAAGGAAGTCGACCCGGGGGACTGGAAACCGGGCGAAAAAGGCGAGTTCAAGTACGCCGTCGCCGTGACCTATTACAAGCTGGAGATCGACGGCAGCGTGATGTTTGAAATCGATCCCCTCAACTCGATCCGCATCATCGATGGCACCGATCAACTGGCCGCTGTGCGGTCTGCCTTGGGCATGTAAGGAACCACACCATGAGTAACGCAAAAGACAATGTTCTGCCCAAGTGGCTGCAACTGGGCGATGGCATCGCCACCGTCATCTTATCCAAACCGAGCGAGGCCAATGGCATCAAGGTCGACAAGCTGACCCTGCGCGAGCCGACGGTGCGTGAGATGCGCGCCGCGACCCTGCAGGGCGGTAGCAACGAGGAAGAACAGGAAATGGTCCTGTTCTGCAGCCTGGCGAGCATCGGCCGCGCGGATCTGGAGGGGCTGCTGATGCGTGATTACCGTCGTCTGCAGACCGCCTATTTTCGTCTGGGAGCAGACGACGGGGTTTAACCCCAAGTTGCAAAAAGCCCTGGCCAAACGCTTGGCCGTCGAGCTGAATTTTTCGGCGGCCGAGATTCAGGGGCTGTCGTTTTCCGAGATGGTCTGGTGGCTCACGGATTGAGCCCACCCCGTTGCACGTAGGTGATAAGCATGGCGAACAAACTCTCGCTCGGGCTGGTGATTGGGGGCGCCGTCGATTCTTCGCTCGGTGCCGCCTTCAAGAACGTCAGCGGCGAAATGAAAAAGCTCGAGGCGCAAACCACGCGCGCCAAAGGTTTGCAGAAAGTCATCGGCGAGACCATACGCCTGCGCGATGAATGGAAAAAAGCCCACGACAGCGGCGCGGCCAATGCCGATGCCTTGCTGCGCAAGCTGGAAACCAACACCAGCAGCCTGCGCAAGCAGGGGGTTGAAGTCGGGCGCCTGCGTCAGGAGTACCTGGCGCTGGGTAAGGTGGTGCGCAGCGCCGAGTTCAAGGTCAAAGGGATGGGCCAGGTCGAGGAGGGGCGGGAAAGTTTACGCAGCGGGTTTGGCACGGCAGTCGCCGGCACCACGCTGGCCGCTGTACCGACCAAGGTCAGCGCGGATTTTCAGGCGATCATCCGGGACATCGCGATCAAGTCCGGTACCGCCAATACTCAACAGGAAGTAAATACCGCCCGCGACATTGTGCAGACTTCGAAAGACACCGGCATGGCCAACACCCAGGTGGCCGAGCTGGTGAACCAGCTGGTCGGTGGCGGCATGGATCTGACCGAAGCGCTGAAGTACGCCCCGGTGGCGGCCAAGTTTGCGGTCGGGCAGGGCGCGTCGGGCACCGACACGGCAAAGATGATTCTGGCGATGCAGAACAACGCCAAGATCACCGACCCGAAAAAAATGGAACAGGCCTTGGCATCGGTCGCGTTGCTGGGCCAACAAGGCAGCTTCGAAGCGGCCGACATGGCCAAGTGGTTTCCGGAACTGCTGGCGCAGATGGCCAGCAGCGGCATCACCGGGCAGGATGCGGTGACCCAGCTGGGCGCCATGCTGCAGGTGCAGATCAAGAGCGCCGGCAGTGCCGATGAGGCGGCGAACAACCTGAAAAACTGGATTGCGAAAATCGGTTCAGGGGAAACGGTCAAAGGTTATGCCGATGCCGGGATCGACTATCAGGGCTCGATGAACGCCGCCATTGGCAAGGGCCTGTCGACCTTTGAAGCCAGTTTTGAACTGGCTCGCCGGTACGTGGAAAAGACCGACCCCAAAAAGGCCAAACAGCTGGATCAGGGCCTGACCAAGATCAACCAGGAGACGGACCCGGCCAAGGCGCAAGCGATGGCCGATGCTCTGGCCGCGACCCTACGTACCGGTGATGTATTTGCCGACATGCAGGTCAAGACCGCGCTGATGGCGTACACCCAGAACAAAAAATTCTACGCGGAGCTGAAAAAAGGCGCCTCGGACCCCAACGGCCCGCGCAAGGACATTCTCGACAAGAACCTGAGCGAGCGTCGCGAAGCCTCGTCACAACGCTGGGCCGAAACCGGTCAGGCGTTCAACGATTCGCTGCGTGCCATCGGTGATGCCCTGCGTCCGGCGACGGATGCGCTGGCCATCGGGATTGGCGTGGCGGCGCGTGGCTTGACCGCTTTGTCCGAGGAAACGCCCAAGGCCGTGCTGGGCCTGGCGGCACTCACTGCTGGTGCATTGGTATTGGGCAAAGCCTGGGCCGCGCTGAAAATCGGTCGGGGGCTGGCCAACATCGCCCGTGGTTCGGCCGGCGACCGATCCAACATCGTCCAGCGGGTGTTCGTGACCAACGCGAAGGACGGTGATGATGAAGGACTGGATCGCGATCCAGGTCGAAAGCGAAAAGCTTCTGCCAATCGACTTTCCCGTGGCGTGAAAGCGGGCGGGGCGCTGGCGGTGGCTGCTGCCGGCTACCAGGTAGTGGACACTTACCTGAACGCCACCACCCGCGATGAAAAGGCTGAAGGTTACGGCGAGGCGGCGGGTAGCTTGGCCGGTGGCCTGGCGGGTGCAGCGGCCGGCGCGGCCATCGGTTCGATCATCCCACTGATCGGAACCGCGATTGGCGGAGTGATCGGTGGCATGGTCGGAGCGTGGGGCGGTGGTGACGTGGGAGCGACCATTGGCAAGGCCTTGTTTGGCGGACCGGACACGCCGGCCAAAGCACCGATCGGCATCTTGCCCATGGCCGCCGGCCAAGGGGTGGGCGCGGTCGTACGTGCGATGGAAAACGCCCCCGCCGCGCCGGTCACGGCGGCGGCATTGATGTCGAGCACGGCGGCAAAAACACCCGAATGGCCGAAGGTCGATCAGCAGTTCACCTTCGCCCCGGCCCCGGTTTTTCAGGTGCAAGGCGATGTGAAAGACCCGGCACAGTTCGTTCAGGAAATGATGCCGTACCTGCGACGCCAGTTTGACGACTTTGCTCGGGAGGCGCGTAACCGCCAGTTGTTTGATGCGCCCCATGTGGGCTAAGGAAGTGTTTTATGACGGATGAAAAAAACTACCTGGAGCACCTGCAGGGTGGCCTCAAGTACATGGTCGACGCCGGTGAAGCCGGTCGCACGGACATCGAGTCGATGACCGGGCCCATGAATGGCGCGCTCAATGAAATCAGCGGGGCTGCGGATGCGCTGGAAGGCTTGCCCTTTCTGAGCGAGGACCTGAGCGACAAGACCCGGCGTCTGCAGGGTGCGATCAACTCGGCGCAGGCCAAGATCGGCAAGGTCGCCAGCTACTACAACCAGACCCAGCGCGCCTTGGCCCAGTTTGATGAGCACTTTTCCGCGTTGACTGAGCAGATAGGCCGCTTTGGCGCGGCGTTCAATAAGGTCGCCGGTAAAGCCAATGCCGCGTTGGGCAACATCTTCCCCACGGAATGGTTTGCCGGCGACATGTCGCCGATTCCCGACGCGGTGAAGCCATTCCCGCACTTGCTGATCCTCTACCCACTGAAAGCCAATGAGCGGCCGTATTACTTCAACCTGGACACGGCAGCCTTTGATGAACTGCGCCGGCAGACGGCGTTTCGCTGGGCCGCGCAGGAACGCCTGACCCGGCGCCCGGCACAGCAGGCGGTGGGCCTGGGTGAGGAAAAAATCACCATCAAGGGCGCGATCTACCCGAGCTTCAAAGGTGGGCTGAAGCAGCTGGATAGGCTGCGGAGCATCGGTGCCAAGTTGCTACCGCTGAACCTCACCACCGGTTATGGCGAAGTGCTGGGCAACTGGTGCCTGACCAATATCGACGAGGAACAAAGCGCGTTGCTGCCCGGCGCGATCCCGCGCAAGCAGGGCTTTTCATTGGAGTTTGTCCGTTATGGCGATGACCTGCAGAACGGCTGACGGGGATCTGCTCGACACCCTGTGCCACCACTATTATGGCCATCTGAACCGCAGCGTCGAGGTGGTGCTGGCCGCCAATCAGGGCCTGGCCGATGAGCCGCAGCCGTTCCGGGCCGGCGTGCTGATCACGCTGCCGGACCTGGTGGTCGAGACTGACAGCGTCATTTCGTTGTGGGATTGATCCCGTTACCCAGCCCTCCGCGTGCGGGCTTTTTCTTGTCTGAGGTGCCGACATGCAACCACTTTTCCGCATCGTCGCCGACGGTGCCGACATCACCACCTTGATCAATGATCGGCTGATCTCGCTGCAGCTCTCCGATCGGCCCGGCATGTCCTCAGATTCGTTTGAGCTGCGCATTGATGACCGCGACGGCGCGGTGTCGCTGCCCGTGCGTGGCGCGAGCATCGAGGTCTACCTGGGTTATGCCGGCGCCGACCTGACGCGCATGGGCCGCTACACCGTGGACGAGGTGGCGGTTTCCGGTCCGCCGGACACGCTGGTGATCAGCGGCAAGGCCAGCGACATGCGTGGCAGCGGCAAGACCACGCGTAGCGGCAGTTGGGAGGACGTCAGCCTGGCGCAGATCGTCGGTGACGTGGCCGCGCGCAATGGCTGGCAGCCGTCGTGTCCGGTCGACACCCGGGTGCCACGCATGGACCAGCTCAATGAATCCGACTTCAACTTCATCACCCGGGTGGCCAAAAAGCACGACTGCACGGCCAAGGTGGCCGACGGCAAGCTGCTGGTCCTGCCGCGACAGGGTGGGCAGAGCGCCAGTGGCAAGGCCTTGGCGGTCATTGCCCTGCAGCGCAGTGACGTGACCCGCTGGCAGTTTCGCTTGAGCGACCGTAGTACACACCAAGGCGTCAGCACCCAGTATCAGGACCCGGACAGTGGAGAGCTGCTGATCTCGCACCTGGACAACCCCAACGTGCCGGAAGGCTTGCCGCCGGTGCACACCGACCGCCATCTCTACCCGGACAGAACAGCTGCTGATGAGGCGGCGAAGGCGCGTCTGGCGGCGTTCAATCGTTCCACCGCCTCGGTCCGCCTGGACCTGCCGGGCCGGACCGACCTGTTTGCCGAAAGCATGATCGAGGCGCTGGGCTTCAAGCGTGGGCTCGATGGTGAGTACCTGGTGGAGTCGGTCGATCACACCTTCACCCCGTCCGGGTGGACGGTGTCGGTAGAGTGCAATGGCGGCAAGGAGGGCAAGGCCAAGGCCTCCGGCAAGCCGCAGAAAGTCGTGCTTGAAGTGCCGGGTTGATCACCCGGGCGCATGAGTCGGCCCGAGTCAAAAGTTTCAAACTCAAAGTAAAAGGAGCGGCCAGTCTGGATGCGTCAACATTCAGCCTGGCCACCGTCCCCGCAGATTGTCCCTGCAAGTCCCGCCAAGGCTCCTGCTCTGTGCACAAAGCAGAGCGAGCCTAGCACCTGTTTATTTATACAGTAAAGGTCTTGCTATCTATGTCTACCCCTATCATTCCTTGGATGGGCGGCAAACGCCGCCTGGCCGATCGCCTCATTCCGCTGTTTCCCCCGCACGAATGCTACGTCGAAGTCTTTGCCGGCGGCGCCGCCCTGTACTTCATGCGGCCTCAGGCTGCACCCGTTGAAGTTCTCAACGACATCAATGGTGACCTGGTGACGCTGTACCGCGTTGTGCAGAACCACCTCGAAGAGTTCGTGCGCCAATTCAAATGGGCGCTGAGCTCTCGGCAAGTGTTTGAATGGCAGAAGATGACGCGCGTCGAAACCCTCACCGACATCCAACGTGCCGCCCGATTCTTCTACCTGCAGCACCATGCCTTCGCTGGCAAGGTCTCCGGGCAGACCTTTGGCACCGCCACCACCACTCCATCGATTAACCTGCTGCGGATTGAAGAAAACCTCTCGGCCGCTTGGCAACGCCTGTCCGGCACCTACGTCGAGAATCTGCCTTGGCTGGAATGTGCCGAGCGCTACGACCGTGCCCATACCTTCCACTACATGGATCCGCCGTACTGGCAGACCGCAGGCTATGGGGTGGATTTTCCATTTGAGAACTATGAGCGGATGGCCGACTTCATGCGTCGCTGCAAGGGCAGGGTGATGGTCAGCATCAACGATCACCCGGACATCCGCCGAGTGTTCGAAGGGTTTCACTTCGAAATGTTGGATATCCGCTACACCACGACCAACCAACGGCAGGGCACCGCTAAGGTCAGTGGCGAATTGGTGATTTTGAACTGGGAGCCGGCAGCGTTGGGAGGCCTCTTTTGAAATATCTGTTTTCAACCGATTCTGTTGAGAAAGTCGGTTTGCCCATAACGCTCGATTAATGGGTGAAAACACCTCTTTTGCACGCTGCTACGTGAATTCCGAGTCCTGAGCCTTCTGCCAAAACACAGATTTCAATCTCAGACGCGTAATTTTCTGCCGTGGAAATCGAAGCCGAGTTTTTCAACAGAATCAACCCAAATTGGACAGTCAAATTAGTTGACTTCACCATCAACTCAGAGCTTCTTAAGCAACATCAATCAATGGACTTTTGAGTTGTAGGTAAGCGCCAACTGGCAATGAAGCACATCAACAAAAAGCTGCACATCACTCCAAGTAATACTGATGCCCCATAGAGTTCCAAAACGAAAGCGGCGGCAATGGGGCCGCAGGCCTTGGCGACAAGGACAGGCCTTGCGAGCAGCCCCATTCGTGCGCCATATCCTTGAGGCCCAAACAGCGCCATAGGAAGAGTACCGCGAGCGATGGTGAGGATGCCGTTGCCTGTGCCGTAAAGTGCAATTGCCACGAACGCCAGCCAGGGCAGGCCTGAGATCAGCAGTCCAAGTCCGATCGAACAAAGCAACGCGCCAGCTCGAGCGGACTAGGTTGGGTGGAGATTTCTGCCTATGGAAAACTCTGCCACCCGTGCTACGACTTGTGATGGACCAATCACCATGCCGATGGCCAAGGCCACAGAGGTCGCGAATCCTAATTGCTTGAGGACATTGAGCAGGTGTACTGAGATACCTGATACGACCAACGCGAGAATTTTCAGCATGGCGCCAATCAACAAAAACAGATGATTGGTGGTCCTGTGGCGACGGTCTAATGAACTGGGTGATTCTCTAATGATGAGGTGGGGGGGGTGTTTTGCGCTTCCAGGAATCATCAACGCATGAACGGGCAATCCGATTAGTAGGTGAGCGGCGGCGCAGAGGTGATGCCTTTGCTGTTCAAGCCAAACGAGTGCTATTCGCAGTATTCGGAAGACGAGCATGGCCCGGCGGCGGGTTTAGGTCTTGGATTATTCATCGCGGCCGAAATCGTTGCCGGCCATGCAGGCAAAATTAAGGTCTACGTTGGAGCGGGGCACGATTTTCCGCGTAATAGTGCCGACTTCTTGATGGTGATAACCCGCCCGAGGTAGCATAGCTGATTGCGTATTCAGGTACCCATCTCTAGAAATTCATTGGCGGAAGAAATAGAACCCCGTGAAGGAGTCGCGCGTCAAAAGTATACGACCACGGAACAGGGGCGTTGATAAGCGTTGTAACTCTTGCCCCCACTGTGTGCGAACTTTTTTAGCCCATGGGTTTTTATTAGAGGCATTCAATCAGGTGAAAATCGTCCCGACCTCTTGGGTCGGTCGTAGCGCCGCAGAAGTTCTCACCTCTCATGGGCTTACGATCTGGGAGAAAGAACAGTGCTTCAGCTTCCAACGCAAGGACAAGGCTTACATCGTGACACGCCGTAACTGCGGGTACCAAGCTAGAACTCTCTGATTGCTTTCGTCGAAACGCCCGCCCGAAACGCCAATGCTTCGACGGTCCAGCCGAGCATTTCCCTAGCTTTGGCACAGTGAACATTCGTGAAGCCAAGCGGAAAACTCTGGAGGAACAGCCACATTTCTCTATCCGCTTCGGCTTGTTCATATACAGTTAAATGAGGGGCATAAACCAGTCCTGCGGCGATGGCTAGAGGCAAGGGAAAGGGGGGCTGGAGGAGTGAAGAGAATGTATTTTAATGTGTTGGTTAGGCATCGGCGCTGCGCTCTCCATGGAAATACTCCATAAGCCAAATGGGATTACGAATTTTTCCATCGAGGAAGTCAAAATACTCGGTCCCTCCCTGTCCTTGTGCTTGGTCAAACTCTTGGTCACCTTGCAGAGCTAGTGAGTTATATACGTAATTAGTGGCCTGTTCTGTATTGCCATCGAAAATATACGTGTGACCTGCCGCAAGAAGCAGGTAGAATTGGTCATCACTATCTAGAGGAATATTTGCGCGCTGCATTGCAGCATCGAAGAAGCCAAATATATATCCTCGGACAAATTTGCTGTGAAGAAAGCCATCATATGTTTTGTCGTCGGCCTTACAAAGTAAGAGCTGCATTTCAAGCATGCGGGCAGCTCTAGCTATAACATCATGGCTGTGAGGATCAATTTCATTCTTGAGAGGCAATTCCGAATATTCTTGTGTGGCCTTTGCGAATACCAATATGGAGTTTTCCAACAGATGATGATCAAGGCTGTTTAGCGGATAATGCCCTCCATTGGTTTCTACTTCAGAAATTATATTTCCAAGAGATAGAATTACAGCGCCTCTGTTTAAACTTCCGACCTCAAACAGCGCAATACCATTTGATAAGGCGGAGGCAGCTACGGCAAGTTTATGGGGGCGCTGACCAAACTTTCCATCGAATACATCTGGTTTTGAGTTCCAGATAATTTCAATAAGTTTTTTTGCAAACCTTGCGGGGTCTAAGTCAAATATTCCCACCTTTGCTTGTTGTTCGAGCAAGTTCTGAACAACGATAGCAGCCTCGCTTTTTTTGTAGGTGCTTTTGATTCCACTGAATAGCCCCATGATTTCCTCTTTCTATTTACGTTTAGGGATCGATAGCTCCTCGGATAGCTTAGGCAGCTTGTGTATCTGAGCGAGGACCTTTCCAGTAGTCCCTCCTCTACTATTTAATGTAGAGTGAAACTTTGATTTTTCCCGCACCCAAGTAGGATCGGGACTCGGCTAGAGATCTTTGCCTCGAAGCTTGGCCAGCCCTTGCTTGATGTGGCCAGCATTCTCTCCCATCACCCATAAGGCACCCCGAACGTTGTCACCGACGTCGGTTAAGCCTTGCTTCTCGGATAGGAGGGTTAACTCCATAAGTGCGGCCTCCAGAACAAACTGATTCTGATACAGCCTTTCTAGCAAATCTGATAGCGAGTATTCACTCGACATTGGCTTCGACTCCGTTCGATAAGTACCAAGCATAGCAGCGGCTTCATACAAGTGACGGCTAATTAGAATTTGCTACAGGAAAATGGGGAATGCGCCTCAGGAGCAAGCAGAGTAGGGCTTTGTGGGCTGCTAGGTTCAATCCATCAGTAAGTCGGCTCAACTTGGCTCGCAACGGGCTTCACTCAGCAGGTACGGCATCGGAGACCAGGGCTGTGGACGGGAAGTCATTCAGGTGTCATGCGCACCGCGAGCGTCATCTTGATGAACTCCTCATTGCGGTCGACCGTGTTCAGGGCGCCGCGGACGTTGTCGGCGACGTCGGCCGATCCGCGTTGCTCGACCCAGTTCGAAAGCTCCAAGATGGCGGCTTCAAGGGCGAGCTGGTTTTCGTTGATCTTGAAGAGCAGGGAAGGGAGCAGGTCTGAATTCGGCATAGGCGATTACTCGGCGGATGAGGGCATCGCAGCAGTGGCAGTTCTGGCAGTTCTGGTTCGCGTGATTACCATGTCGTGGGTTACAGCGTTTCTGGTGATCCTGTGATACAGCTAGAGTCCATGTGTCTGCACATTTCAGTTACCATCGCGTATCTTGGAATAGTTAGCGACTACTCGCACGAGTTGCACATGGAGGGAATCAATAACATGGATAGTGTGCGCTCTGTACAAGTTATCGCCGTGACCGGCGGAAAGGGCGGCGTCGGCAAGACGACTGTGGCTGTGAATCTTTCATTGGCGCTGGCGAAACTTGGAAGGCGAGTCGTATTGCTTGATGGCGATTTTGGCTTGGCGAATATCGATGTCCTGTTGGGGCTTTCCCTGCAGTACACGCTTGCCGATTTAATCGAAGGTCGCTGTGAGCTATCCGATGTACTTTTGCGCGGTCCGGGCGGGATACGAATCGTCCCCGCTGCCTCAGGCATCCAGAGCATGGTGCAGTTGTCTCCGGCTCAGCACGCAGGCCTGATCCAGGCCTTCAGTGAAATCGGTGACAGTCTCGATGTGCTGGTGATTGACACAGCTGCAGGCATTGGCCCGTCGGTGGTCAGTCTCGTCCAGGCGGCCCACGAAGTCTTGCTGGTGGTCTGCGACGAACCGACCTCGATCGCCGATGCCTACGCCCTGATCAAACTGCTTAATCGTGATTACGGAATGGACCGTTTCCGGGTGCTGGCCAATATGGCGCAGAGCCCGAATGAAGGTCGCGCGCTATTCGCTAAATTGGCCAAAGTCACCGATCGCTTCCTCGACGTAACCCTGCGGTATGTGGGAGCGGTTCCGTACGATGAATGTGCGCGTAGGGCAGTGCAGAAGCAGCGAGCAGTCTACGAACACTTTCCGCGCTCCAAGTGCGCCCAAGCATTTCAGGAAATCGCTTTAAAGGTCGACGCTTGGCCTTTGCTGGCTACCCCCAGAGGGCATATGGAGTTCTTCGTTGACCGCCTCGTCCATAATTCGAGAAGGTGACATTTCTCTCCCGGCCGTATGAGTGGTGCGATTGTGGTGTCCGCTTCTGCCTAATAAGCCTGGAGGCGCTTTTATTGGGTCGGCTTGCGCAAAACCTCCTCTGGAGGCCGCGTGTTTCCGTTTGCATAAGCACAAATAAGCGGGTGTTTTGCTACCCTTGTAAGTAGCTATATTCTTTTAGAAACAATAGGTTAGGCTGCTACAGCCCCCAACATGGGGTGCTAGGGGCGAACGTGTCGCTATTGGCCGATAGCTGTCTGTCCTAGAGGGCTGCATCCGACCCATTGCTGCCAGTCATTTGCGTCTACAAAATCAGGGGCGATTCATCTTTTATGTAGGGGGTCCAGATTGGCAAACGTCAATAACTTTAACTGCGACTTTGGGGCTTTCGTTTCTCAGTAAGTTGTCTAGCTCTGTATTGGTTATTGAGGTCGTCCCGGTTGTAGTGTTTGCCCTTCCGGCAACCAGTCAGCTTTCGAAGCGATAAAGGGCGTGCCAAACCGATGCCTTTGGCCAATATAAATGACCTCGTTGATGCCTTCGTCTTTTGAGAATAAAAAATTATTTTTGCTCCTCTTGAATCGTTTTTCTCACAACGCTATATATTTTTGTACGCGATGCCGAAACCGGGTCGCGCCATAAATCACTTGGAGAAAACTCAGGAGATTTAGCTATGGCTAGTACCGTTTCGTTGGCCCCACTGTTCCGTCAGTCGGTAGGCTTTGATCGTTTCAACGACCTTTTTGAATCCGCGCTACGCAGCGAGGCGGCCTCGACTACCTACCCACCTCATAACGTCGAGAAGCACGGTGACGATCATTATCGAATCGTCATAGCTGCGGCGGGTCTGAGTGAGGAGGATTTGGACATTCAAGTCGAGAAGGAGGTTTTGACCATCGCCGGTGGCAAGCGAGAAAGCGATCAGGAGACGATTTACCTTCATCAGGGAATCGCTCAACGTGCATTTCGACTGTCTTTCCGTTTAGCGGATCACATTGAGGTTCAAAATGCATCGTTGTCCAATGGGCTGTTGAGCATTGATCTGCTGCGGGTTGTACCAGAGGAAGCCAAGCCTCGGCGCATCAACATTGATGGCTCGGGGAAGTCTGATCTGAAACAAATCAACTGATAGCAGCAAACGAGGCGCTCTTCGGAGCGCCTTTCTTAACTGCAGAATCGGCCAATAGAAGATATTCTCTGGCCTCTCAAAAGATATCCCACGAATATCTCCTAATTGAACGATTCCACGAGCATAGTCTAGCTTTACGAACCACCAGATTGGAGTCGATGGCCTGGCAGATCAGGATGAATCGGTCCCGATATCGTAGAGCCCATATGAGAGGCAGCTTTTGGCCGATTCTGTTGAAAAAGTCGGATTTTCAGCTGGCCTGAACTCAGGCACGACCACCATCGGAGAACCTACTCACCACATTGAGTGGTTTCTCGGCCCTTCGTTGACCTGTGCTGCTCGGTTATTGGGTTAGTTTAAGGTTTTTTGCTTGGTGCAGGCGCACCTATCCCGTGGCAGGTGGCCCTTGAGAGGTAAATTTGGCCAGCCGGCGCAGGTTCTGCACCGCAGCGGCCAGGGTGAATTCATCAGTCGCGCCGCTCATGCCACGTAGTCGCAAGCGATCCAGTTTCAGGATGCGCTTGAGGTGGGCAAACAACATTTCGACCTTTTTACGTTCGTGGCGAGAGCGCACGTACGCAGGTGTCGCTGCAATGCGCCGAGCCACATCGCGCGCGGCTTCATGGACGCTGCGAGCGATCTTGCGAAACGTAGTGTTCGGGCAGCACTGGGCTTTCATCGGGCAGTTCGCGCAGTCGGTTTGCCGGGATCGGAAGATGATGGTGTTGGCTTTGGTGACGTGCGAACGCTCGTTCTTGAAGGCTCGCCATTCACTGCGCAATGCATTGCCGGCCGGGCAGCGGTATTCCTCAGCCTCTTCATTCCAGTGGAAATCGTTGCTCGAAAAACTGTCGTTCTTGCGCTCGGTTTTGTCCCACACCGGCACATGCGGCTCGATGTCCTTTTCCTCTACCATCCAGGCCAGCATCGGCGCGGTTCCGTAAGCGGTGTCGCCAATCAGGCGTTCCGGCTTGATGTCGAACTGCGCCTCGACCCGGTCGATCATGATCTTGGTGCTCTCGACTTCGGCCGTGCGATGAGCCGGTGTGGGTTCCACATCCACGATGACACCGTGTTCGGTATCGATCAGATAGTTCGTGGAATAGGCGAAGAACGCTGGGCCTCCTGGAGCAGCGGTCCAGCGGGCTTGAGGGTCCGTCAGCGATAGACGCTTCGGTAGCGTTTCGGCCAGAGCCTCCTCATCGAGTGCCTCTAGGTACTCTCGCACGGCGCGGCTGCTCAGGGCCGGATCGCTCCAGTTGACCGGCTCATCACCCGGTACGCCGCGCTGCCGACTCGCATCCGCTTTGATGATACTGGCGTCCACGGCAAAGCCTTCGCCTTTGACCAGGCCTGCGTCCATGCAGCGACGTAGCACTTCATTGAACAGCCAGCGAAAGAGATCGCTGTCCCGAAAACGGCCGTGTCGATTTTTGGAAAACGTCGAGTGGTTGGGGACTTCATCTTCAAGGCTCAACCGGCAGAACCAGCGATAAGCCAGATTCAAATGGGCCTCTTCGCACAGTCGCCGCTCAGAGCGAATGCCATAGCAATAGCCGACGATCAGCATGCGAATCATCAGTTCGGGATCAATCGACGGACGCCCAATCGGGCTATAGAAATCGGTGAGGTAATGGCGCAGGTCGCTCAGATCGAGACACTGATCAATGCTGCGTAGAAGGTGATTGGTTGGGATGTGATCTTCGAGATTGAACGAGTAAAACAGCCGTTCCTGCCCACTCGATAACTGTCCCATCATGCTGCGTGCTTCCCTGCTGGCCGATGCGAAGATTTTGCCGCAGGCCAGACAGGGGAGCTACTTTTTCAACAGAATCGGCCGATTGCAGCCCTCCGCCATTGGCGACCATAGACGATAGCCGTCACTCAGGCGCCATCATCACCGCGAGCGTCATCTTGATGAACTCTTCGTTCTTGTCGATGGCTTCCAAGGCACCGCGCACGTTGTCGGCAACATCGGCCGAGCCGCGCTGCTCGACCCAGTTCGAAAGCTCCAGGATCGCGGCTTCCAGGGCGAGCTGATTTTCGTTGAGCTTGAATAACAGGGAAGGGAGCAGATCTGAGTTTGGCATCGCGAATCCTCGGTTATGAAGTCAGCGTAGCACCAGGTTCTATGAGGGATTTTTTTACGAATGGCAGAGCGCCGGGAGAGAGTGCACTGCACACATCGCAATAGTGCGAGCATGGCTTCGATTACATATGCAGGATCGGCATACCGACGATGGTTTTACGCTGCGCAGAGTGCGTATTTTCAAGCTTTATGGAGGGGGCTTTTCCGGGCCGCAATCCTCTAGGGGTATCTGAAAACATTGGCCTGCATGGCACCGTTGAGGAGATGATTGCGGCCCGGAAAACCTATTAGAAGGCGCAGTTTGATTGATTTTCCCTCGGGACTTAAAATCCCCCGCTCGTAAGGGCGTGCCGGTTCGATTCCGGCTTCGGGCACCATGAATATCAAGGGCTTGCGTGAGATACCTCATGCAGGCCCTTAGTTTTTTCTTGCCGCAATTCCTATTTTTGCAGACGTCACCTTCTTCCCTATGCGGTTGCTGATGTATTGCTCAGTCATCACTACGGTGGTGTGACCAAGCTGGTCCATTACCTTCCGGATGTTACCGGTTGAATCAGAAACAGCCCCGTCCGCGGATCGAAGCGGCGCACAAAGTGAACGTCCCCGGAGCCGAAGGGCTGATTGCTTACCCCGGGCCCTCTGATCACCTTGAAGCTGTTCATCCGGTGGATCGGTATGAAGTGCCGGTTATCCATTGGTACGAAATGTGGGTTATCTATTAGTACGAAATGCCGGTTATCCATTGGTACGAAATGCCGGTTGTCCATTGGTATGAAATGCCGGTTGTCCATTGGTACGAAATGCCGGTTGTTAATTAGTACGAAATGTCGGTTGCCCATTGGTACGAAATGCCGGTTGCCCATTGGCACGAAATGCCGGTTTCCCGTATGAAACGAGCCCGTGTGGAAATGCTGGAATTGCCCGCATTGCTGTGGCTGCCCGCTGACCAGAACGGCCGGGTGAGGATTTTGACCGAGGCCGCCACCGCTGATTGCCTCCAGGGAGAGGCTGCTTGCCAGAAGCCCCGCGACCAAGAGCAGGAGCTGCTTGAAGATACGCATAGCGCTACCTCCGACGTTCCCCCCAACACTAAATTATAGTTCGTCATGGACCCCGGCCTGGCCCTGGCGCTGAAGTAGATAGCTCGTCAGACGGTAGCCCTTATTTCTTTGCATCGCGCAATCAAAAGTCTGCCCCGCAATTCAACCCGTTCTACATCCGAATGTCTGCAACAGGCACTTACAAAGCAGTCTCTCAATAAGGGTGACGCGGTCAGGAAAGATGTCTTCTGAGGTTTTTGCCTGCATTTGCCTGACTCAGGTTCCTTGCAGTAAACGGAGGGCACCTTATGCCCTTGTTTTTGAGGGTGATGAATGAAACAAGGACAAGTTTTACTGTTGGCTTTGTTGTTTATTTTTTTGACAGGTTGCACGACTACACCACCAAAGGATCAAGGCAATCTCTGCAGCATTTACCGTGAGTATCCCGACTGGTATGAGGACTCGCTGGAGATGCAGAGTGAATATGGGACGCCTCTGCATGTGGCCATGGCGATCATGAAGCAGGAAAGCAGCTTCGTGGCTGACGCATTGCCGCCTCGTGACTATCTGCTCTGGGTGATCCCCTGGGGGCGAGTCAGTTCGGCTTACGGTTATGCGCAGGCTCAAGATCCGGTGTGGGGCGAGTACAAGGGTAATACTGGCAACGGTGGTTCGCGTGACAACTTCGACGACGCGATCATGTTTATCGGTTGGTACACCACCGGCACCCAGCGCCAGCTCGGAATCTCCAAATGGGACACCTACAATCAGTACCTGGCTTATCACGAGGGGCGTGGGGGCTTTAGCCGCAATTCCTATCGCAGCAAACCGTGGCTGATGCAGGTTGCCCAGAAAGAGCAAAAGCAGTCAGAGATTTACAACGCCCAACTCAAGCAGTGTCGCCAGGAACTGGAAGACGATCGTAGTGGATGGTTTTAGCGCGGCAAACTATTGGTTTTGTCCAAAAGGGTGACTCACCCGACGTAACATTGAACGACCGGACCGGACGCGTCGATAGCTGCCGCCGTAGTGGACCTGGTCGAGGCGCGTCCGCACGGAGTGACCGACCCGACAAAGGAAATTCTGCTTACCCTGGAGCAGTACCGACCAACCGGCTGCGATTCGTGGCCGCGTTCCGCGAAGGGGCCAGGGTGCGCTCTGCGACGTGCCGCTCCAGCTCTTGGACAGATAGGCATCGAGTGCAAGTGCCTGGTTAAAGTTGGGGGTACGGTGAAGTGAGCCATAGGGAGAAAGTAATCGAAGCGGACTCCTGCAAATCCTGACGTTCTGCTAGACGATCACTACGAGCAGGACATCAGTCCTTTCAGGACTTCGAGTCGGCAACTATCCCCCGGCACCGCCAGTGCTTCGTCGGACATGGTCTTCGATGAATCTGACGCGGAGGCCTTCTGATGAGAGCTATCGACTATCTTGGTGATTGCGGGTTCAGTGCCAAGGTGGTGGGTAACCGCTTAATCGTTTCGCCATCCAGCAGGGAGACACAGGAGCAGTGTCGCTATATCAAATATGGTTAAAAACTATCGAACTTTGAAGTTATTTGGTTAATTTCCCGGAAGCCAATCGGGTTCCTCCACCCCCCTCACAGGCGAGCACTACGATCACTTCGCAAAGGTCGCAGGTTATTGTGTCAACCTGGCCCCAACGAATACCCCAGAATCGGCTGCAGAAAAATATGCGTGCTAACGTGGGCTGTTTCTGCCGTTACAAAGCCATACCGCCAGTAGAGGAAGCCCCAAAGAATGCCTGCCAGTATGAATCGCACGGCGACGTAGAGCAAAAAAACTGGCGTTATGTGCGGCGGATAAAAACTTGCTTCGTTGAGCAGCATCGGGATGGCTTGGGCGAGAACAATGGCGATCCAGTAAGCGTTTTTTGGGGGTAGTCCTTGCGAATCTCGCCAGGCAAGCCCTATGCCCCATACCACAGCAGACATGAAAAATAGTCGGTAAAGAATGTTTTCGTTGAACGCGCGCAGCATGAAGTAAATCATGCGCTCGGATAGGGTGAGCTCGGAAAAATATGCGACGTAAAGCGGAGGTAACAGGTGCCTGAACACTACGACGTCGATGGTCGCAATGTATATTGCGACGAGCAGCCCGATACCAAAAGCGACAGCAATAGGATGACTAAGATCATGGGATGCCAGTCGAAGGCCGGTGCGCTGCGCAAAAAAAATCCCCAGGCTCGTGAGTGCAAGAAACAGCACGACGCGAATCCACGGCATGTCGCCGGTGATGGCGTTGAAGACGATATCGAAACCTGCCATTGACGCAATCATCGCACCGACGAACAGAAGTATGCCGGCCGGTAGCCAGCTCGAACGAGGTAAGCTTTTTGAGAGCGCTTGGATATACATGAGATTTTAAAAGCAACTCCATGAATCAATGAACCCGCTTCGGCGGACTTTTCTTTGCGAGGTGAACATGCATCAGCAGCAGCGCGAACCGCACGCCGTCGTGTTCGCCTGCACCTGATCCGTGCTACTTCGCCCGGGCGGGCCAGATGATCGCATCGATCAGGCCGGACGGCGGTTTCTTGTCGTCGAGTCCGGTGGGTGGAAACTCCCCCGCGCGCGGCTGGCGGTAGGTGCCGAACAGCACGTCGAAGATCGGAAACAGCCCTGCGAAATTGCAGTCGTAGTGCTCAGGCAGTGCCGAGTGGTGAATGCGATGATATTGCGGCGAGTTCAGAATGAACGACATGCGGCCGAAGCCAATTCGAATATTCATGTGGGAGAACACGTTGTAGAAACTGATGGCCGCGTATAGGCCGACGATGGCGGAATTTGCTTTGAAGATCACCCCAGCGAGCATGAAGATCGTCAGCATCTTAATCCCGTTTTCAGCCCAATGATGCCGGCTGGTAGTGGTTGCGTTTAGTGCTGTATCGCTGTGGTGGAACGAATGCATGGCCCACATCACCGGAAAGCGATGCTGCGCACGATGGAACAGGTACTCCATGAAGTCGAGCGTGAAAGCATAAAGCAGAAAGCCGAGCAGTAGCCCCCATCCAGTGTTCGGCAGATCGATCCAGCCACCGCCTGCAGCATTGACGGCGACAACCGTGGCAACGGAGACCAGCGGAACAATTGCGGCCTGCGCCAAGGCGTACAACAGCGTGTAGAGCAGATTAAAGCCAGCCGACTTTAGTGGTTGCACCTGGGCTGGATTGATGCGCTCGATGAGAAGGGCGATCACGAAGATGGCCAACAGCGGGATGGTACCGAGTAAGGTGGCTTTAATGTCCATATTGACCTGCTCTTCTCAAAGTAGTGTCTTACGAACAGCGGTGTTTGGTATTTTTTGTATTATCGACCGGGCCGCTTCTTGTTCTTAGTCACCACATCAACCATCCGCTTCGGCGATTTTTTTATGATAGCAGCCCATGACCACTCCACCACAAGCCGCCGCGACGCTTCATCGACTGGAAGGGTAGGTTAAAAGTCTGGAGCCTTCGCCTCAACGACCGGTCCATGTCCGTTTCAACCATAAAATCGTGGTTTTTTGGAAGATAGCCGTCTTGGGCGAGCATGAGGGAGTGCCGGAAGGTGCTGCGTCAAAAGTTTGAGCGTTCGCAGTATCGGCCCGAGCACCCAAACTATTTTTCAATCTCTTCAAAATTCACATTCCTAACCACCATCCCCAAACGGGGAGAGCGCTGATGATCATAAGTGCCGCCCGGCGACGGCGAAAACGTCGGCACGATAAGCGACCGGCTGGAGGCGGAGAAGACGAGGGTACTTCCCGTTTCAGGTATACGTTTAGGTATACATGACGAACTTAATAATAGATAAATCAAGTAATTTAGCGGTCTTTAGGTGGTATGTTCGACCCCCGGCTTCGTTATCTAAAATCAAGGGCTTGCAGCGAAAGCGGATGCAAGCCCTTGCTAGTTTCTGCTCCATCATTTCTTTCTTGATCGTGGTTGCCTGATGCTTTTCAGGACGCCGGGTCTGCCTTGCGGCGATCGCTGCCGGCTGGGTTGCCGGTATTGATCAGCCTTCTTTCCAGCAGTACGTTTTCCAGTGCCTGGCGCTCTGACGGGTTCATTTGGTGCTCCCGCTCCTTGAGTTCCAGCAGGATCGGGGTGGACCACTGGCGGTAGGTTTGTTCGGCACTACGATTGAGTGACATGGGTTCCTCCTTGATCAGGCTCCTGCCAATTAGGGCGCAGCAGTTCGATACGCAAGAGACCCTAGCCGACGAACCTTGTTCTCGCCAATGCGTTACGTCGGACGTTCATTACCCCAGATGCCCGTAGCGGCAGTGCGCTGCACGTAGTCGCTGAAGTCACGTGCCGGCCGTCCCAGTGCCCGCTGTACGCCATCGGCTATTGGCGTGTTGCGGCCATCGAGCACAGTCGTGAAGAGATACATCACCAGGTCGATCAACTCCCGGGGAAGTTGGTGCTGTTCCATGGCCTGTCGATAGGCATCCGCTGGAACGGCCACGAATTCGATGTGGCGGCCGGTGGAGCGGGCAATCTCGGTCACGGCGTCGGCAAACGTCAGCGCCCGAGGGCCGGTCAATTCATAGAGCTGGTTGGTGTGTCCGGGTTGGGTCAGTGCGGCGACGGCACACTCGGCGATGTCTTGCGCATCGACAAAGGGTTCAGCGACCTGGTTGACGGGGAGTGCGAGTTCTCCTTGCAGAATGGGGTCAAGAAAGTGCGCCTCGCTGAAATTCTGGCAGAACCAACTGGCCCGCAGAATCGTCCAGTCAATCCCGCTGTTCTGTACAACATGTTCGGCCTGTTCCGCTTCGATTTCGCCGCGACCGGATAGCAGAACCAGTTTGCGGACTCCGCTTTTAACCGCCAGGTCGGTGAAGGCCTGGATGGATTCCAGGGCGCCAGGAACGGCGAGATCAGGTTGAAAGCAAATGTAGACCCCATGAACGCCATCTATCACCGCGTCCCAGGTTGATCGATCTTCCCAGTCGAAAGGGGGATTCGCGTCGCGGGAGCCTCGGCGAACGGCCAGGCCGGCAGCTTCGAGTCGTTGTGTGATTCGCCGCCCGGTTTTGCCCGTGGCGCCAAGGACCAGTGTGATTGGTTGACCGGTTTTCATCGCGTTCATCTCCATCGGTTAATGTGAGTGATGCTCATGTTTAAAAGATGATAGATCCTCATGTTTATCCGTCAACCCATCGGATCGAATTCCCCGACGTGTGGACATCTGTTATTGGGCGTTGGGAGTGGTGATGCTAAGGTGAGTAAATGTCACGTTATTGACCGGGAAATTCACTCGTGCGCAAAAAGACTCCTGAAGCCCTCGAACAGCCTGCTGCAGAAGCTGTTCGACGCCATCCCACGCAACAGCGCAGCCGCGAACGTCAGGAGCGGATTTTGGCGACGGCGACTCAATTGATCGCGGACAAGGGCAGCGATCAACTCAAGATGAGTGAAATCGCCGAGCGCTCCGAGATCTCGATCGGATCGCTTTATCAGTATTTTCCCGACAAGAGTTCCGTCATTCGCACGCTGGC
Organism: Pseudomonas sp. GM55; assembly: GCF_000282395.1. Classification (NCBI taxonomy): domain Bacteria; kingdom Pseudomonadati; phylum Pseudomonadota; class Gammaproteobacteria; order Pseudomonadales; family Pseudomonadaceae; genus Pseudomonas; species Pseudomonas sp. GM55. The sequence goes on from NZ_AKJJ01000090.1 coordinate 32,307, forward strand.
CGAGCGCTACAACGCTGAGAGTCGTCGCTGCATTACGCAAGCAATGGAGGCCGTCGAGGATGCCCAGGGCTTGTATGCCGCCTATACGCAGTTGCTCGACCTGTATTACGAGATCGTGATGGCGACACCGGTGATGCGTGACATCTGGTCCGGCATGCAGGCCGACAAGCAGTTGTTGCAACTGGAACTGGTGGAGAGCCGGGTGGCCGGCGCACTACTGGCCCAGGCGATGCTTCGCGTATATCCCGACATCGACGAACAACAGGTTCAGGAATCGGCGTTCTTGATCTGGCACCTTGGCGAGGCGACCATGCGCCTGGCGGTCACTTGTGCACCGGAGGAGGGGCGAGCACTGGTCGAGGCGTTCAAGCGCATGTCCCTGCGCGAAATCATGGAGCCGGCGCGCAAGGGCATCGACAAGCAATAAAATGACGCCTCTGTTCAGGATTTATCCTTCGATTGAGCCCTCACGCGAGCAAGGGCCCTGGCGTTCGAAATCCTTTTAACTGTCCCGCTCGATCAATTGGGGTTGTACAGACTCAATCAGCCCAATCCTAAACGAAGGGTTGGCCGGTAAATCCCCGCGGCAAGCGGTGCAGGCCGGCCATCGCGGTCAGTCGCTCGGTCCAGGCCGAGCGCCAGTTATTGGCGGTATGGACGGCTTTGGCCTTGCGTGCTGCGCGCCGGGCAGCGTTGCGTTCGGTCTTGCGGGCTTCTTTATAGGCATCGGTGCTGCGGCAGCTCCTGCATTTCACCCGATTGAGTTCGCGGGTCGATACGAGGTTGTTGCCGTGGTGACCGCAGGCCAGGTGCCCGCTGACTTTGAAATGAGTGACCATTGGAACGTCTCCTTCGCGACGTGTGAGCGGTTGACCCCACGTGAGCGGTGACGTTCGATTGGTTTTGCGCAACAAAAAATCCCAGCGCCAGGCCGGGTTGTGGGAGAGGGTGAAAAACTGGCAGGCAGCCAAACGTTCGGAGACTTCAACGTCACCGATCATGCTGCCCGAATCGGGCCTGTCCTCGCACCGCAAATCCGTGACGGATCATCTGAACCGAGGCAGAGGTCGGTCGTCAGGCTTAAGAGACGACAGCGTGTGCCGGATCAGCGGCGTGTCCTTCTCGATGTCGTTCAGGCGATCACGAATTCTGAGGGCGGTGGGATGCCCGCCTTGATGATCGACCCAGTCGGCGATTTCCTTGCAGGCCGCTGCCAGGCGTACCTGACGGGAGTCCAGCAAGGTGAGCAGGGTGGTGATGGACTCTTTTTCGGACATGGGAGACACCTCCGTTCAAGAAACCTGGGTGTGGCAGCAAAAAGCCCGCCTGGAGCGAGCTTTCTGCCGATGGGGTCGCTGATCATTCAGCCATTTTCAGTATAGACCCGTTAAAAAATGGTGACAGGCCGTCAACCTTGCAGGGCTGTCACTCGTGATCTGGCATTCAACTGCCGGCAAACACGCAGAGCGTCTTCTTCAACATCGTAGCCATCTCCGATGAAGCCTTGGGTGCGGGTATCGGCGATGCGATACCAGGCCGCGGTATCCGGTGGCAGGTGGTCAATTTCACCCGCACGGCGAGCATGGATGATGATCTTGTTGCAACGCTTCACGACGAAAATGTCTTCCATGGCGACTCCGTAGCGGATTCCTGTTCAAATCAACTATAGAAGTCATTGGTGATCATGCAAAAAAACAGGCAGGTCAGTTCGTCGGTTCAGGCGCTCCCGGCCCCGGTGCAGGCGTGTCGCCGGATTTACGCCAGCACCGCAACCGCTTTGATTTGCGCCCAGAGTTGCTGGCCAGGGTGGACGTTGAGTTGATCGCGCGAATAACGCGTGATGCGCGCCAGCAGTGGCGTGCCGGCGGCGTCCAGGCGAATCAGCACATGGGCGGCGTTGTCGGCGTTCATTTCACTGACCACGGTGACCGGCAGGCGATTGAGGATGCTGCTTTGCCCGGCACCGTGCAGGCTCAGGCTCACATCCCGCGCCTGGACCTTGCAGCGCAGTGCCTGGCCCGGATCCAGCGGCGTATGAGGCACACGAATGTTGAGGGTGGTGTCGGGCAATTGCAGGCTCAGCAATTGATAGTTGGCGTCATAGGCGCTGACGCGACCTTCGATCACCACGCCGGCGTCATCTCCCATCGCCAGTGGCAAGTCGAGGCGTGCCAGGGTCTGGCCGATCGGGCCGCTGGCCAGTGCCTTGCCGTTGCTGAGCAACACGATATGGTCGGCCAGCCGCGCGACCTCATCCTGGGAGTGGCTGACGTACAGCACCGGGATATCGAGCTCATCGTGCAGGCGTTGCAGGTAGGGCAGGATTTCACTTTTGCGTTGGGCATCCAGCGCGGCCAGCGGTTCGTCCATCAACAACAATTTCGGGCTGGTGAGCAAGGCGCGGGCGATGCCGACGCGCTGCCGCTCACCGCCCGAAAGGTGTTGTGGGTGCCGGTCCAGCAAATGGCTGATGCCCAGCAACTCGGTGGCGTGAGCCATGTCGACCCGACGCTGCGGCTTCGGGATGCGCTTGAGACCGAACTCCAGGTTGGCCAGCACCGACAGATGAGGAAACAGGCTGGCTTCCTGAAAAACGTAGCCTAGCGCGCGTTTGTGCGGCGCGACGAAAACCTTGTTTTCGCTGTCTTGCCAGACTTCATCGTTGACCTGGATAAAACCGTGATCGGCTCGCTCCAGACCGGCGATGCAGCGCAGGCACGTGGTCTTGCCCGAGCCGGAATGACCGTAAAGTGCCGTGACGCCACGGCCCGGCAGTTGCAAGTCGACGTTCAGGGCGAAGCCCGAGTAGCGTAGTTCCAGACGCATTTGAATCATCGGTCAGCTCCAGCCCGCTTTGGTGTTACGGCTGGAGTACAGCGCCAGCAGGACGGCAAACGAGAACACCAGCATCGCTCCGGCCAGCCAATGGGCCTGGGCGTATTCCATGGCTTCGACGTGATCGTAGATCTGCACCGAGACCACGCGGGTCTTTTCGGGAATATTGCCGCCGATCATCAGCACCACGCCGAACTCGCCGACGGTGTGGGCGAAACCGAGAATGGCGGCGGTAATGACACCGGGGCGGGCCAGGGGCAGTGTCACGCTGAAAAAGGTGTCCCAGGGGTTTGCCCGTAACGTCGCGGCCACTTCGAGCGGGCGCGTGCCAATTGCGGAAAAAGCGTTTTGCAGCGGCTGGACCACGAATGGCATTGAATACAACACCGAACCGATGACCAGCCCTGCAAAACTGAAAGTGAGGGTGCCAAGGCCCAATGATTGGCTGAGCTGACCGACAAGCCCGTGAGGGCGGAGCGCCAGCAACAGATAAAAGCCAATCACCGTCGGCGGCAGCACCAGGGGCAGGGCGACAATCGCCCCGACCGGGCCGCGCAACCAGGAGCGGGTGCGCGCAAGCCATAACGCAATCGGAGTGCCGACAATCAGCAGGATAATGGTCGTCAGGGACGCCAGTTTCAGGGTCAGCCAGATGGCGGAAACATCGGCACTCGATAGCGACATCAGATTTCGTAGCCGTAGGATTTGATGACAGCTGCCGCTTTCGGCCCCTTGAGGTAGTCAACCAATGCCTTGGCGGCCGGGTTGTCCTTGCCCTTGTTGAGAATCACGGCGTCTTGTTTGATCGGATCGTGCAGGCTGGCTGGAACGATCCAGGCCGAACCGCTGGTGATTTTGCCGTCCTTGTAGATCTGCGACAGGGCGACAAAACCCAGTTCGGCATTGCCGGTGGAGACGAATTGGTAGGCCTGGGTGATGTTCTGGCCTTCAACGATCTTGTCCTTGACCTTGTCGGTCAGCCCTTCTTTAGCCAGCACCTGGGTAGCCGCCAGGCCATAAGGCGCGGCTTTCGGGTTGGCGATGGACAGGTGCTGGTATTCGTTCTTTTTCAGCACATCGCCCTTGGCATCGACGTAGCCTTCTTTGGCCGACCACAGCGCCAGGGTACCGACCGCGTAGGTGAAGCGCGAGCCCTTGACGGAGTCGCCTTCGGCTTCAAGTTTTTTCGGGGTGCTGTCGTCTGCCGAGAGGAACACTTCGAACGGCGCGCCGTTTTTGATCTGGGTGTAGAACTGGCCGGTGGCACCAAAGGAGGTGACCAGTTTATGCCCGGTGTCCTTTTCAAAATCAGCGGCGATGGCCTGGATGGGCGCGGTGAAGTTGGCAGCGACCGCCACCTGGACTTCGTCCGCCTGGGCTGAGCCGAAGGCAAATACAGCGACAAGGCTCGCCAGGCAGGCAGGGGCAAAACGTGAGGCACGAATGGTCATGAAACGGCTCCGTTAAAGGCAATTGCAACAGGGGGTGAATCGTTATGTACAGAAATATATAGCGAATTGCCTTTAAACGGAATGTGCTGTCATAAAATTGTATACACTTTTAACCCGGGTGATGCTCAGGGGCGACGTAGCAGTCTCGCTAATCCTTCTTCCGCCAGTTGTCGAGTCAGTGCCGCGGTGGACAATTCGACCCCAAGGGTAAATGCCTGGCCGGCCCAGAGGTTGCTGAAGTCCGCTTCACCTTTGGCCCGCAGCGGCATCAGCGCGCCACCGGCCAGGGGGAAAGCCGGTGCCTTGGCGCTCATGGGTCCCAGTTCACGCATCACCCGATTGAGGATGCCCCGGGCCGGGCGACCGGTGAACACGTTGGTGACGGCCGTTTCGCTTTCCCTGGCGGTGCGCAAGGCTTTGTGATGGGACGGGCTGACCTTGGCCTCTGGCGTGAACAGGTAGGCCGTACCCACCTGTACCGCCGAAGCGCCCAGCATGAAGGCCGCAGCGACACCTCGTGCATCAGCGATGCCGCCAGCGGCAATCACCGGCACTTTTACCGCATCGACCACTTGTGGCACCAGGGCGAACGTTCCCACCTGGCTGCTCAGGTCATCGCTGAGAAACATCCCGCGATGGCCCCCGGCTTCGTAGCCCATGGCAATGATTGCATCGCAGCCATGCTGCTCCAGCCACACCGCTTCTGCGACGGTGGTGGCCGAGGACAGCACCTTGGCACCGGTGGCTTTGACCCGGTCGAGCAGGGATTTTTCCGGCAGGCCAAAGTGGAAACTCACCACTTCAGGGCGAAACGCTTCGACCACTTCGCAGGCTGCATTATCGAACGGCGCCCGGTTGGATACGGGCGTTGGTGCATCGAAATCGACACCAAGTTCCTGGTAGTAGGGTTGCAGCAGGTTTTTCCACTCCTGCGCGCGTTGCTCATCCGGCGCTGGAGGCTGATGACAGAAGAAGTTGACGTTGATCGGGCGCTGGGTGTGTTGGCGGATCGTTTTCAGTTCCTCGCGCAATTGATCGGTGCTGAGCATCGCCGCTGGCATCGAGCCCAGGCCGCCGGCATTGCAGGCTGCAATCACCATGGACGAGTTCGTGGCACCGGCCATCGGCCCCTGAATGATCGGCAGTTCGATCCCGAGCAGGTCAAGAATGCGGGTATCTGGCCATTGGTTCATGTGCTGTGTTCTCCGACGTTGAAGCAGGGCAGGGACGGTAGAACAGGATTTGTAACGCAACGACTGGTGCAAGGCCAGTCGTCATTTCGGCGGGTGCGGTTTTCTTTAGCGTCGATGGAATCCTGCACCGTCGCCATTGCGATCATGGATACCGGGATTGGGTGGTTTGCCCGGTTGGCTTAAAGTCGAGTACGGCAACCTGTTGCGATGTGTTATTTCAATTGCACCACAACCAGACTGATTCCATTGAGAGGCCGTGATGTTCAAAGGCATTTTGATCGACAAAGACGACAGCGGTTACCGGGCCACACTGCAAGAGATCCAGGACGATCAGTTACCCGAGGGCGATGTCACGGTGCGTGTTGCCTACAGCACGCTGAACTTCAAGGATGGCCTGGCGATCACCGGCAGCAGTCCGGTGGTGCGCAAGTTTCCGATGGTGCCGGGCATCGATCTGGCCGGTGTCGTCGAAGTCAGTGGGCACCCGGACTATAAGGTCGGTGACCAGGTGCTGCTCAATGGCTGGGGTGTGGGTGAAGGACATTGGGGCGGATTGGCGCAGAAGGCGCGCCTGAACGGTGACTGGCTGATTCCGCTACCCAAGGCGTTCACTGCTGCCCAGGCGATGGCCATTGGTACGGCGGGCTACACGGCCATGCTGTGCATCCTGGCGCTGGAGCACAACGGGGTGACGCCTGAGCAGGGTGAGATACTGGTGACCGGCGCCAATGGTGGCGTCGGCAGTTTCGCCATCGCGTTGCTGAACAGGCTCGGCTATCGGGTGGTCGCGTCCACAGGGCGTACGTCGGAGCATGACTACCTGAAGCAACTGGGCGCTGGCGAAATCATCGACCGTGCCACGCTGTCCGAGCCAGGCAAGCCGTTGGCCAAAGAGCGCTGGGCGGCGGTCATCGATTCGGTCGGTAGCCACACCCTGGCCAATGCTTGCGCCAGCACCAAGGCCAATGGCACCGTCGCGGCATGCGGTTTGGCCCAGGGCATGGACTTTCCGGCCTCTGTTGCACCGTTCATTTTGCGCGGTGTGACCCTGGCCGGGATCAACAGCGTGACCCAGCCCAAAGCCAGGCGCGTGGAGGCCTGGAGTCGGCTGGCCAAGGATCTGGACTTCAACCTGTTGCCGTTGATCAGTCACGAAATCGGCCTGAGCGAAGCCATCGAAGCCGCGCCGCGCTTGCTTGCCGGGCAGTTGCGCGGGCGCGTGGTGGTGGATGTGAATCGCTGATTACTGCGACTCGCGTTCCAGCAACTGGCGTTTGCGCTCGACACCCCAGCGATAGCCCGACAGGTGGCCATCGCTGCGTACCACGCGATGGCAAGGGATCGCCACGGCCAGGTTGTTCGCGCCGCAGGCTTGAGCCACGGCGCGAACGGCTTTCGGCGAGCCGATGCGCTGGGCGACCTCGGCGTAGCTGGCCGTGCTGCCAACCGGAATTTCCCGCAGCGCTTGCCAGACACGCTCCTGAAACGCCGTGCCGCGTACGTCCAGAGGCAAATCCAGGCCAATGGCCGGCGCCTCGATAAAGCCGACGACCCTGGCAATCAGTTGCTCGAATTCATGATCGGCACCGATCAGGTTGGCGCGGCGGAATTTGTCCTGCAGATCACAGACCAGTTGGTGCGGATCATCGCCCAACAGGATCGCGCAGACCCCGCGCTCACTCTGCGCCACCAGTATCGCCCCCAGCGAACACTGGCCGACGGCAAAACGAATGTCATTGTTTTGACCGGCCGCGCGGTAGTCTCCGGGTTTCATTCCGAGCAGATGGTCTGCCGCTTCATAAAATCGACTGTTGGAGTTGAAGCCGGCGTCATACAGGGCATCGGTCACCGAGCCACCGTCCGCCAGACGCTCGCGCACCTTGCGTGAACGATGAGCGTCGGCGTAGCCCTTGGGCGTCAAGCCGGTGACGGATTTGAACACGCGATGGAAGTGGAAGCTGCTCAGTCCCGCCGCCTCGGCCAGCTCACCCAGGGCCGGCAGCGTTTCCGCGCTTTCGATCTGGCGGCACGCGGCGGCCACGGTGGCGGCGTGTTGCGCGGCGAGTTCGCTCTGATCTTTGGTCGCGCGTTTGCTCGGACGATAACCCGCGGCCTGTGCCTGCTCGGCGCTATCGAAGAATTCGACATTGTGTGGTTTGGGCAAGCGCGCGAGGCTGCTGGGGTTGCAGTAGATGCCTGTGGTTTTCACGGCATAGACAAACTGCCCGTCAGCCTTGGGATCGCGCGCGACCACGGCGGCCCAGCGTGGATCGTTTTCGGTGCTGATCTTGCTCGATTGGGTCGTCATGGCGTCACGTCCTTTGAGGGGTTGCCTGCACATTAACCATGGGGCAATTCCCACACACTCCGGCGCTTGCGGTCAAATTCGAAGTCTTTATCCGGCGGTACGGAAGGTGAAGTTGATGCGTTGCTCGCCGAGCCTCGGGTGATGGCCGTCCTTGATCGGCAACACGCCGTGATAGCGCAGGCGATCCACACCACCCCAGACCACGATGTCGCCATGCAGCAGGGGGATGCGCTGGCTTTTGTCGCTACGTGCAAAGCCACCGAACAGGAACATCGCCGGCAAGCCCAGCGATACCGAAACGATAGGGGCGTCGTAGGAATGCTCGTCCTTATCCTGATGCAATGACATTTTTGCCCCGGGGATGTAACGGTTGATCAGGCAGGAGTCCGGCGCAAATTCGCTGAACCCCGCTGCCTGCGCCGCGGCTTGCGCCAATTGCAGAAACACCTCGGGCATCCTTGGCCAAGGCTGGCCAGTCTGCGGATCGTGGCGGGTGTAGCGATAACCGCTGCGGTCAGTGGTCCAGCCGAATGTGCCACAACTGCTCAGGGCGACCGACATGGTAAAGCCGCCGGGCGTGATCATCTGCCGAAACGGCGCGGCCGTCAGCACCGCCTCCAGGGCGGGCAACAAACGCTCAAGCCAGGGCAGGGCGAAGCCTCTGAGCACGTATGACTGTTCGCCGATCTGCTCGCGCCTGGGCTGTTGCTCGGGCTCGGCATTGGCAAACAGGTCATGAGTCAGCGGGTTCATGGGGTCATAAAGCATCGTGAAAGATGATTCCAAGGGTATATCGTTTGCCGCTGTGCAGGCGACTCACGCCGTGACGCAGGGTCACGCGGTAATAACCGCGAACCCCTTTGACCGGCCGCTGGTTGACGGCAAATATCAGCCCGTCACCTTTCTTCAGGTCGATGACCATAGGGCGTGACTGCATGCGCGGGCGCTGTTCGGTCATGACAAATTCGCCGCCGGTGAAGTCTTCATCCGGGGCGGACAGAAGAATCGCCACTTGCAGCGGGAAAACGTGCTCACCGTACAAGTCCTGATGCAGGCAGTTGTAGTCCTGCGGACCATATTGCAGCAACAACGGCGTCGGACGGTTCTGACCAGCGGCATGACAGCGCTCGAGAAAGGCTTGATGAGCGTCTGGAAAACGGGTCGGCAGGTCCATCTGTTCATGCCAGCGATTGGCGATGGGCACCAGTCGTGGGTAGAGCGCGCTGCGCAAACGGGCCACAAGGTCCGGCAATGGATAGCTGAAATACTTGTACTCGCCGCGGCCGAACCCGTGGCGGGCCATCATCACGTGCGAGCGAAAGGGTTCGGCCCGCGGGTACCAGGCGCTGACCTGATCGCATGCCTTGTGGCTCAACAGTGACGGGATGACGGCGCAACCGTCCTGATCAAGTTGCTGTTCCAGCCGGGGCCAGTCCAGGCTGTCCAGATATTGCTCACTCATTGCCGGGCCTCTTGTTGTTGAGGTGGCCAGTCTGGAGGGCAGGGATGAAGCAGGCACTCCGGCGCTTGCGGTCGAATTGCGAGGGGGAGCCGACGTCCACTGTCGCCCCGGTTCGCGTTACAGCGCTTTGCTGACGCTGATTTCGCTGATGACGTCGTCCGGTCCATGAATGGCATCCAGCGCCGCTTTGGCTTCTTCTGCGGTGCCGTTTTCAAGCTGGGCAAACTCGAAGCGGCGCTCGCCATTGAGTTTGTATTTGATGACGTACTTGGTCGTTTGGGCCACGGTTGTATCTGCCTGTCTTTTGTTTCGGGTTCGCTGTTCAGCTCAGTTTCGAGCTGGAGCGGCGAATGATTTTGATCGAGTGTGTCAGGGTGGGTTTGCGGGTCACGCTGATCGGGCGACGGTTGACGGTATCGATCGTGATGTTCCAGAAACCGGTGCTCGGGGCGGTGATGCGCGCCGGAAACGTGTCGAATGCACCGCCGTGATAGGTGTGACGGCCGCCATTTTTAAAGCTGCGGAAGTTGGCGTCGTTCATCAAACGGATGTTGCACATTTGGGAGCATTGAATGACGACAATGTCGTCTTCATTGAGGTGCTCGCGCTGATGGATAAATTTCATGAGGCGCCTCCAGAAGGGCTTTTTCTACAAAATCAAAACGATAGCATGGGCGATTGGCGCAGTTTATCAGCCCTACCGCCTTCTTATCCGGCCACTTTGACAATTAAAAACGCTAATTTCACGTTTGATGAGCGATAAAGCAGGTTGTCTCGGAGAAAAAACGTATCTGCGCTGTCCGAGCGTCTTTATAGGAGGATTTGTATGAAATGGGGTTTTTCGTTTCTTTCGCTGGCGGTATTGGTGAGTGGTTGTGCGAACGTCTCTGAAATCAACGAGTCGCTGCCGACCATGAACGTGATTTCTGGCAAGAAGCCCCATGAATATGCGCAATGCCTCAGCGAAAAGCTGGCCGGCAGCCGTGGCGCCTTGCAAATCCAGCCGCACAAGGATGGGTTGCGCGTGATCGTCCCGCTCAAGTTTTCCTCGGGTCCGTCTGCCGTCTTCGACATTGAAGAGCGCTCGGGCGGCAGCAGCATCAAGCTGCATGAGAGCATGTCCAATGTCCCGGTACGTCCAAAGGACGTACAGAATGCCGCCACCGAGTGCATTTCCGGCTGATAGACTAGCGACCAACAGCACCGATGCCGCCAAAGCCTGGCTTTGGCGGCATCGTTATTTCTGGAGTCGACTATGAAGCGAGAGCAGGTCCGGGCGCGCCATGCAGAGGGGCTTATCTCTGCCACCCATGTGATTCAGAATCCGGCGGACCTTGGAGAATGGATCGTGTTTTTCAAGAAAAGCGCCGGGCGCAGCTATTTCCTGGTGGATGACAACGATGAAGTCGAGTCCTTCGGTCATCTCGACGATTTGATCGAAACGCTGCGCGGACTCGGGATCAAATTCGCCGAAATTCATCTGTAGGGCCGAGCGCCTTATTTGCAGACCACCACGACGCTGCGGTTCTTGAAATTGCCGATATCGGCGCCGAGAGTCTTTTCACTTTCCTTGAGCGATGGCGTGCCGTCGGTGCCGACAATCCGGTAGCCGGTGCCCGCACAGGAAGCATCGGCTTTTTCGTAGCAGGCGGCCCAGGAATTGGCCTCTCCCGAGCAATCGATCGTCAGGCCCTGCTCTCCGTTGTTCAGATAAATCTCTTCCGACGTTGCGCAGCCGCTCAGGGCCAATACCGCTAGCAAAGGCAAAATCTTATTCATGGCTTGATCATCGTCAGGGGGGGGCTAGGCTGAGACAGCGCCGGAATCAAAAGGTTATAGCGAAAGGCCACTTCTTTTTCTGCATTCATAAAAAGGGTCCCTCTACCGGGACCCTTTTTTTTGGTTCTTCACGCAATCCCGGGGAACACCGATACCTGTAGGAGCCGGCTTGCTGGCGATGGCGGCCTCATGGCTGGCG
>NZ_AKJJ01000091.1:0-64151 GCF_000282395.1 Pseudomonas sp. GM55
GAGCAGGACCGGAGCGAGGGAATGCCGAGCCTTGGCGAGGCACCGAACGAAAGGGGCAAGAGCCCTTGGTTACTTGGGGCTTTTCCAAGTAACCCGCCGTAAGGGCGGAACCTTAAGTAGCCATCTCAAAAATGATGGATATATACCCAACCAAAATAGGCGCCTGCAGACAGGATTTTAAGTCGTAACGCGCATTTCCCGCGGCATCCCCAGCGCCCGCTCGGCAATGACATTGCGCTGGATCTCGTTGCTGCCACCATAGATGGTGTCGGAGCGGGTGAACAGGAACAACGACTGCAGCCGGCTGAGCTGGTAGGGCGCGGCGTCGAGGATTTCCCCCGCATCACCCAGCACGTCCATGGCCAGTTTGCCCAGGTCGCTGTGCCAGGTGGACCAGGCCAGTTTGTAGATCATTGCTTCGCGACCGAGGTTGCCGTCTTGCGGGCCGGAGAGCATGCGCAAGGAGTTGTAGCGCAACACTTTGAGTCCGGCCCAGGCCTGGGCAATGCGCTGGCGCAGCAACGGGTCGCGCGCGGCGCCATTGGCGCGGGCGATGCGGATGATTTCGTCGAGCTCATTGTGGAACTGCATCTGCTGGCCCAACGTGGACACGCCACGCTCAAAACCCAGCAGGGCCATGGCGATCTTCCAGCCATCGCCCGGTTGGCCGATCAGGTTGTCGGTGCTGGTGATGGCTTCGTCGAAGAACACCTCGTTGAATTCACTGGTGCCGGTCAGTTGCTGGATCGGTTGCACGCGGATGGCGTCCTGGGCCATCGGCACCAGCAGGAACGACAAACCCTGATGCCCTTGGCTACCGGGTTCGGTGCGTGCCAGCACGAAACACCAGTCGGCCTCGTGGGCCAGGGAGGTCCAGACCTTCTGCCCGCTGATCAGCCAGTGCTCGCCCGTGGCATCGAGCCTGGCCCGGGTCTGTACGTTGGCCAGGTCCGAGCCGGCACCCGGTTCCGAATAGCCCTGGCACCAGAACTGACTGCCATCAAGGATGCCTGGCAACAGGCGCTGCTGCTGGGCAGGGGTGCCGAAGGCGGCGAGTGTGGGACCGACCAGGCCTTCGCCGATATGGCCCATGCGTCCGGGGCCACCGGCGCGGGCGTATTCCTCATGGAAAATCACCTGCTGGCTGATGGACAGTCCCCGTCCGCCATGCTCCCTGGCCCAGCCAACACCGATCCAGGCACCGGCGGCCAGCTCGCGTTCCCAGGCTTTGCGCTCTTCAGGAAAGCTGTGCTCATCCCCCGGCCCGCCACGAAAGCGCAACGGCGCAAACTCGCCGCTCAGGTGCTTGGCCATCCACTGGGCGACTTCTTCGCGGAATGCCTCGTCTGCACGACTGAAACCGATTTTCATGGTTGTTCTCCCAGTAGATGTGTGGCCAGGCGCTCGCGATGCAGCGCCGGGCTGCCCAATAGTTGCTCGCCGGCGCGGGCGCGTTTGAAGTACAGGTGCGGATCGTATTCCCAGGTGAAACCGACGCCGCCATGCAGCTGGATCGATTCGGCGGCGCAGTGGAAAAACGCTTCGCTGGCATGGATCTTCGCGGTGGCGGCGGCCAGTTCAAGTTCGCCTGCCACCGTGGCATCGCCTTCAGGATCGAGGCATTCCTGGGCCACGCAGGCGGCGTAGTAGGCCGCCGACCGGGCGCATTCGACTTGCAGCATCATGTCAGCGCAGCGGTGCTTGATCGCCTGGAAACTGGCAATGGTGCGTTTGAATTGCCGGCGTTCGGCGATGTACGCCAGGGTCAGGTCCAGGGCCTGTTGCGCGCCACCCGTCTGCTCGGCGGCGAGACCGGCAGTGGCGATCAGCAGGCTGTCGCGCAGCACCGCCCAACCTTGTTCTGGGCCGCAGAGCCGCTGCGCCTCGCTGACCTGCACCTGATGCAATTCAATGCGTGCCAGACGACGGGTCTGGTCCAGGGTGGCCAGGGACGTGCGGATCACGCCCGGCGTATCGCCCGGCAAGACGAACAGGCTGATGCCTTGTTCACCCTGAGTGTCGGGTGCGCGGGCGGCGACGATCAGCAGGTCGGCCGAGGCGCCATCGATGACTTGCGCGTACTGGCCCTCAAGGGTCCAGCCTCCCGGGCACGGCTCGGCCACGGTTTGCACGCTGCAAGCCGTAAGCCCTGGAACACTGGCGAAGGCCAGGGTGGCGCGGGTTGCACCGCCGGCAATTGCCCCCAGCCAATGCTCCCGCACGCTCTCGTTGTGCCCCAGCAACAGGGCCGGGGTGGCCAGGCACGCCGTGGCGAACAGCGGCGAACCCAGCAAGTAGCGACCGCTCTGTTCCAGCAGGATGGCCAGTTCGACAAACCCCAGGCCCATACCGCCAAAGCGCTCGGGCACCATCAGCGCCGGCCAGTACAGCTCCTGGCCAATCCGCTGCCAGACCTCGGGGTCATGCGCGTCCGGGCGGTTCATCGCGGCGCGCACAGCATGCGAGTCGCTGGCCTGGGCGAGAAAACGCTCGGCGCTGTCGCGAATCATCAGGTGTTCTTCGGTAAAAGCGAACTCCATGGGGGCGGTCTCTGCAAGGCGAATGGATGCGCGAGTTTGGGGCGGTGGCGGTGGTGTTCGAATCACTAAAACGGACTAGGGACAGCACGTCATCGTTCTTCGCCCTGTAGGAGCCCGGCTTGCCGGCGAAGGCGTCCGTGAAATCGCCTTCGCCGGCAAGCCGGGCTCCTGCAGGGTGCTTAGTCTCAACGGACGATGAAGCGCCCGATGGCGCTTAGCACAATGCCAGCCATGTAAGCCATTCAGCCAACGAGGACCCAGGCATGATCGACATTCGCGGTTTGAGCTATTTCGTCTCGCAGATCGAAAACCTTAGCCATTGGCAGCGTTACGCCGAAGACGTGCTGGGCATGCAAGTGCATCCAGCGCCGGGCGGTGGCTTGTACGTGAAAATGGACGAGCGCCCGTTTCGCATGCTGATCGTCGAAGGTGCTGAGGCGCACTACCTGGCCTCTGGCTGGGAGTTGGCCAACGAGACGGCATTCGAGGCCGCCCTCGAGCACCTGAGCGCAGCCGGCATCGAATGGCAGCCGGGCTCCGCCGCCGAGATCGAACAGCGCGGTGTCCAGGCGCTGGTCAAGCTCACCGACCCGTCGGGCAACTGCCATGAACTGAGTTGGGGCCATCGCTCCGATTGCCTGCCGTTTGTCTCGCCACAGGGTGTGCCGCGGTTCATCACCGGTGACATGGGCCTGGGTCACACGGTGCTGCCGGCGCCGAACTTCGACGCCACGCTGGCGTTCGCCAAGAATGTACTGGGCTTCGAGCTGTCGGACATTTTCAACTTCCGTCCTGATCCGTCGACGCCGCCGATCCGCATTCACTTCCTGCATTGCCAGAACGCCCGCCACCACAGCCTGGCGCTAGCCGAGTATCCGGTGCCGTCTGGTTGCGTGCACGTGATGGTCGAGGTTGATTCGATGACCGAGGTCGGCCGCGCCCACGATCGTCTGCGCGCCCATGAGGTGGCCCTGTCGGCGACCCTCGGCCAGCACCTGAACGACCGCATGACCAGTTTCTACATGAAGACGCCGTCCGGTTTCGACTTGGAATACGGCTTTGGCGGGTTGCAAGTCGACTGGGCCGAGCACTCAGCCTTCGAATTCACCCGCGTGAGCATTTGGGGGCACGACTTTTCGGTCGGCCAACAGTAAGGAATGATCAACATGAACAAACAACTGACAGCGGCCGATGCGGTCGCTCAATTGCGCGATGGCATGACCATCGGTTTTGGTGGCTGGGGCCCGCGGCGCAAGCCGATGGCCATCGTGCGCGAGATCCTGCGTTCACCGGTCAAGGACCTGACCGTGGTCGCCTACGGCGGCCCGGAGGTGGGCATGCTGTGTGCCGCCGGCAAGGTCAAGAAACTGGTATTCGGTTTCGCCACCCTCGATGCCATTCCGCTGGAACCCTATTACCGCAAGGCCCGCGAAGCCGGCGAGCTGGAGTTGATGGAACTGGACGAAGGCATGTTCCAGTGGGGCCTGCGTGCCGCCGGCATGCGCCTGCCGTTCCTGCCGACCCGTTGCGGCCTGGCCACCGATGTGACGCGCCTGAACCCGGAACTCAAGACCATCCAGTCGCCCTATGCCGATGGCGAGGTGCTGCTGGCGATGCCGGCGCTCAACCTCGACGTGGCGTTCCTGCATGTCAACGTCGCCGACCGCCTGGGCAACTGCCTGGTGACCGGGCCGGACCCGTATTTCGACCACCTGTTCGCCCGTGCCGCCGACCAATGCTTTGTTTCGTGCGAACGCCTGGAAGAGCGTCTTGAGCTGAGCGCCGAACAGGCCCGCTTCAATACCTTCGAACGCTATCTGGTCAGCGGCGTGGTCCATGCGCCCCTCGGTGCGCACCCGACTACCTGCGCCCCCGACTACGGCTGGGACATGAAGCACCTCAAGGGCTATGTCGCCAGCAGCCAGGCGGAAAACGGCTGGCAGGACTATGTGCAGACCTACATCGCCGGTGGCGAGCTGGCCTATCAGGCACAGAACGGTGGTGCCGACTCCATGGGCGCCTTGCCCCTTCCCGTGTTCTGAGGATTAGCGACTATGTCTGCAACCTGTGATTTCACCCTCGCTGAACTGATGATCGTCGCCGCCAGCGAAGCCTGGCGCGGCAATGGCGAGATCATTGCCTCGGGCCTGGGCGTCATACCGCGCCTTGGCGCCAGCCTAGCCAAACTGACCCACAGCCCGGAACTGCTGATGACCGACAGCGAGGCGTTCCTGGTCGAAGAACCGATCCCGCTGGGCCCGCGTGGCGACTACGTGCCGCGTTACTCGGGCTACATGTCGTTCGAGCGGGTGTTCGAATGCGTGTGGGGCGGACGCCGTCACGCGATGATCGGGCCGACCCAGATCGACCGTTGGGGCCAGACCAACCTGTCCTGCGTCGGTGACTATCAAAAGCCCAAGACCGCGATCCTTGGCGTGCGCGGCTTGCCCGGCAACAGCATCAACCACCTCAACTCGTTCTTCGTGCCCAGCCATAACACCCGGGTGTTCGTCAGCGGCGAAGTGGACATGGTCTCCGGTGTCGGCTTCAAGGCCGAACGCTGGCCCGAAGGTGCGCGCCGTGACTTGATGGACATCCATTGCGTGGTCAGCGACCTGTGCGTCCTGGATTTCAATGGCCCGGACCGTGCGGTGCAGGTGCGTTCGCTGCACCCTGGCGTGAGTTTCGAGCAGGTCCAGGAGAACACCGGCTTCCCTTTGCTCAAGTCCGCGCAGTTGCACGAAACCGTGCATCCCACCCCTGAGCAGTTGGCCCTGATCCGCCGACTCGACCCCCACGATTACCGCGCCACGGCGATCAAGGGCAACCCGCCCGGCATCCGTACGGCCTGAGACAAGGAGGCGAGCATGCACAGCAGCGACAGTGAATTTATCGTCCGCCAGGACAATGCCGTCTATGAGACGGACACCCCGGTGCTGTACAGCGTGGCCGAGGGTATCGCCACGCTGACGCTGAACCGGCCGACCTTCAACAATGCGCAAAACTCGCAAATGACCTACGCCCTGGATGCCTTCTTTCGCCAGGCGGTGAACGATGACAGCGTCAAGGTCATCGTCCTGCGGGGCAACGGCAAGCACTTTTCGGCGGGCCACGATATCGGCACGCCCGGGCGCGATATCGACAAGCCGTTCGAACGCGCGCACCTGTGGTGGGATCACACCAACAAACCCGGTGGCGAGCAGCTGTATGCCCGCGAGCAGGAGGTGTACCTGGGCATGTGCCGGCGCTGGCGGGAACTGCCCAAGCCGACCATCGCCATGGTCCATGGTGCATGTGTGGCGGGCGGGCTGATGCTGGCCTGGGTCTGCGACCTGATCGTCGCCAGCGACGACGCGTTCTTCCAGGATCCGGTGGTGCGCATGGGCATTCCGGGGGTGGAGTATTTTGCCCATCCCTACGAAATGAACCCGCGCATCGCCAAGGAATTCCTCTTCACCGGTGACCGCATGAGCGCCAACCGGGCCTGGCAAGTGGGCATGGTCAACCGTCTGGTGTCCCGCGAGGAACTGGAGTCGGCCACCTATGCCCTGGCTGCCGGTATCGCCCGCCAGCCGCGCATGGGCCTGGCCCTGACCAAGCAGGCGATCAACCACGTCGAGGACTTGCAGGGCAAGCGCACGGCGATGGATGCCGTGTTCGCCTGGCACCACTTTGCCCATGCCCATAACGAGCTGTTGTCCGGCGACAAACTGGGCGGCTTTGACGCCAAGGGCATGGCCCGGGCCAACAAGCAGGCCGAGGACAAAAGCCAATGAATCGCTGGCTGGATACGCCGCTGACCGAGGCCCTCGGTTGCCGTTACCCGATTGTGCAAACCGCCATGGGCTGGGTCGCCGACGCCAACCTGGTGACCGCCACGACCCAGGCCGGGGGTTTCGGTTTTCTGGCCGGGGCGACCATCGCGGCCGATGAGCTGGAAGGCGAAATCCGCAAGGTGATCGACGCCACCGGCGGCAGCAACTTCGGGCTCAATTTCCATATGTTCCAGGACAACGCCGCACAGTGCGTCGACCTGGCGATCAAGTACCGCTTGCGCGCCGTGAGCTACGGACGCGGCCCGGACAAACAGACCATCGCGCGCTTCAAGGTGGCCAAGGTGCTGTGCATTCCCACCGTCGGCGCCTTGAAGCATGCGCTGAAAGCGGTGGAACTGGGCGCTGATCTGATCACCATCCAGGGCGGCGAAGGCGGCGGCCATACCGGCGGCGTGCCCAGTTCGATCCTGCTGCCCCAGGTACTGGCGGCGGTCAAGGTGCCGGTGATCGCGGCCGGAGGATACGCCACCGGCCGTGGCCTGGCCTCGGTGCTGGCCGCCGGTGGCGCCGGCATCGCCATGGGCACGCGGTTTCTCATGACCCGCGAATCGCCGACCCCGCCCGCGACCCTCGAACGCTACCTGAAGGTCAATGATCCGCAGCAGGTGCGCGTGACCACCGCAGTCGATGGCATGCGCCACCGCATGATCGAAAACCGTTTCATCAATCATCTGGAGCAGGCCGGCCCCTTCGGGCGCCTGCGCATTGCCCTGGGCAGCGCCTGGCAGTGGAAGCAGCAGACCGGCATGAGCCTGGGGCACATGGCAGCAGTCTTTATCCGGGCGTTGCGCGAAGACCCTTCGGCGTTGTCGCAAGTGGTAATGGCCGCCAACCAGCCGGTGCTGTTGCAGCGCTCGATGGTCGATGGCGCCCCGGACGAGGGCATCCTGCCCAGTGGCCAGGTCGCGGCCGCCATCGGCGAGTTGCTCAGTTGCCGTGAAGTCATCGAAGGCATCGCCAGCGAGGCCCAGCAGTGCCTGGACGCGCTGCTGGCGCGCAGCCAGACCCGCCCCTCGAACCATCCAGCCAGCATTGGAGAACCCCTATGAACCCGGCATTTACGACACAACTCAATCAGGGGATCGCTGAGCTGGTGATCGCCAAGCCACCGGTCAATGCCCTCGACAGCCAGGAGTGGCAAGCCCTGGCGCGACAGATCGAAGCCCTTGGGGCCAATCCCGACGTGCGGGTGATCGTGATCCGCGCCGAAGGCCGGGGCTTTTGCGCCGGTGTCGACATCAAGGAACTGGACAAGCACCCGGAGCGGATCGTCGAGGTCAACGCCGGTAACTACGCCACCTTCAAGGCCGTGCACCGCAACCCGGTGCCAGTGATTGTCGCGGTGCATGGTTTTGTCCTGGGCGGCGGCATCGGCATCACCGGGGCGGCGGACATCGTCGTCGCCTCCGAGTGCGCGACCTTCGCCTTGCCGGAAGTCGACCGCGGCGCGATGGGCGGCGGTGCTCATCTGCAGCGCCTGTTCCCGGTGCAAAAGGTCCGCTACCTGTTCTTTACCGGCGACAGCATCGGCGCCCCCGAAGCCCTGCAATACGGCTTTATCGAGCGGATCGTCAGCAAGGACCAGTTGCGCGAAACCGCCTTGGGCATCGCGGCGAAAATCGCCGAAAAAAGCCCGGGCATGATCCGCATCGCCAAGGAAGCCTTGAACGGCATCGAGGATGGCAACCTGGAAGATAAATATCGCTGGGAACAGGGCTTCACCATGCAGGCCTACAGCAGCCCGGACTCCGCGGAAACGCGCCGGGCCTTCGTCGAAAAACGCGACGCCAAGTTCTGAGATAACGCCATGGACCTGACTTATACCCCCAAGCAAATCGCCTTCCGCGCCGAAGTCCGTGCCTGGCTGGCGGCCAACCTTCCACGCGAGCCCCTGGCCAGTTACGACACCCGCGAAGGCTTTGAGCAGCACCGCGCCTGGGAGGCCAAGCTGTTCGAGAGCCGCTGGTCGATGGTGATGTGGCCAGCCGAACTGGGCGGTCGCGGTAGCGACTTGATCGAGTGGCTGATCTTCGAGGAAGAGTATTACGGCGCCGGCGCACCGATGCGCGTCAACCAGAACGGCCAGCTGTTGCTGGGGCCGACCCTGATGGAGTTTGGCACCCCGGAGCAGAAGCAGCGCTTCCTGCCACGCATGGCCGAAAGCCTCGACATGTGGGCACAAGGCTGGTCGGAGCCCAACGCCGGTTCCGACATGGCGGCGATCACCAGCAAGGCGCTGCTCGACGGCGACCATTACGTGATCAACGGGCAGAAAACCTGGTCGACCCGGGCGATCTACGCTGACTGGTTGTTCGGCCTGTTCCGTAGCGAACCGGGATCGACTCGGCACCACGGCCTGTCGTTCATCATGGTGCCGCTGGACACGCCGGGGGTGAGCATTCGCCCGATCAAGGCGCTCAACGGCAAAGACGCTTTCGCCGAAGTGTTTTTCGACGACGTGCGGGTGCCAGTGGCCAATCGCATCGGTGACCAGGGGCAGGGCTGGCATGTGGCGATGGCCACCGCCGGTTTCGAGCGCGGCCTGCTGCTGCGTTCACCGGCGCGCTTCCAGGCCACGGCCCGCAAGCTGGTCGAGCTGTACAAGGCGCACCGCGCCAGCGCCGACCGCGACCCGGGCCTGCGCGATGCGGTGCTGGAGACCTGGATGGGCGCTGAAGCCTATGCGCTGTCGGCCTATCACACAGTGGGGCGCTTGAGCCGGGGCGAGCAAATCGGCGCCGAGTCGAGCATCAACAAGATCATCTGGTCGGAGTTGGACCTGAAGATGCACGAGACCGCCATGCGCATTCTCGGCGCGCGCGGCGAACTGCTGGACAAGGGCGCGCAGGCGGGCGATGCGGCGGGTTGGCTGGAGGGCTTCCTGTTCGCCCAGTCCGGGCCGATCTATGCCGGCACCAACGAAATCCAGCGCAACATCATTGCCGAGCGCATGCTCGGCTTGCCGAAATAAGGAACCGCCATGGACTTCACTTTTAACGATGACCAGTTGGCGTTCCACGAAGCCATCAGTCGTTTCCTGATGACCGAAGCCGCCCCGGAAATGCTCCGGGAAATCTGGGAGACCGATGCCGGGCGCTCCCGGGACCTGCGCAACAAGATCGCCGGCCAGGGCCTGACCGCCTTGTCGGTGCCTGAGGCCGAAGGCGGCCTGGGCATGGACGATGTGACCTGGGCCCTGATGACCCAGGATCTGGGTTACTACGCGATTCCCGACTCATTGGCCGACACCGCCTATGTCGCCAGCGGTTTGCTCGCCGCTCTGCCCGCGGAGCATCCGGCCCGTGCCGACCTGTTGCCACGGATCGCCGATGGCAGCTTGCGCATGGCGATCAGTCATCCGGTCAATGCTCTGGTCAGCGACGCGCAACTGGCCGAAGTGCTGATACTCACCAACGGCGATGACATCCATGTGGTGCCGCGCTCTGAAGTGGACGTGGAAAACCATCAGAGCATTGACGCCTCACGGCGCCTGGGTCGGGTGAGCTGGACCCCATCGTCGGCAACCTGCGTGGCCAGTGGCGAGCAGGGTCGTGCCTTGCAGGAGCGCCTGCTGGACCGTGGCGCGCTGTCGGTGGCCGGGCAACTGCTGGGGCTGGCGCAACGCATGCTGGACCTGTCGGTGGACTACGTGGCCCAGCGCAAACAGTTCGGCAAGCCGATCGGCAGCTTCCAGGCGGTCAAGCATCACTTGGCCGATGTCGCCCGTTACATCGAACAGGCCAAACCGGTGCTGTACCGCGCAGCCCATGCTCTGGCCCGGGGCGACGTCAACGCCGGTGTCTGGGTTTCGCAAGCGCGCCTGGCGGCGAACGAGGCGAGCTGGATCGCCGCCCGCAAAGGCATCCAGACGCATGGTGCGATGGGGTACACCTGGGAAGTGGATTTGCAGATGTTCATGAAACGCGCGTGGGCCCTCGATGCGTCCTGGGGCGACCGCGGCTTTCACAAAACCCGTGTCAGCGACTACCTGTTCGCCGACGCCACCGGCCTGGGGCCGGGGCATACTTTCGAGGAATGAGTCATGGCACAGGCCTACATTGTTGATGCACTGCGCAGCCCCACCGGCAAGCGCAAGGGCGCATTGAGCGAGATCCACGCCATTGACCTGGGCGCCCATGTGCTCAAGGCGCTGGTGGAGCGCAATGCGATTCCGGCTGAAGACTACGACGACGTGATATTCGGTTGCGTCGACACCATCGGCTCCCAGGCCGGCGATATCGCCCGCACCAGTTGGCTCGCCGCCGGCTTGCCGCTGACCGTGCCCGGCACCACGGTCGATCGCCAGTGCGGTTCGTCGCAACAGGCATTGCACTTCGCCGCACAGGCGGTGATGAGCGGCACCCAGGATGTAGTCGCGGTGGGCGGGGTGCAGACCATGACCCAGATCCCGATTTCCTCGGCGATGCTCGCCGGCCAGCCCCTGGGCTTTGCCGATCCGTTCTCGGGCAGCATTGGCTGGCGTGCACGCTTTGGCCAGCAACCAGTGAACCAGTTCTACGCCGCACAACGGATTGCCGATCACTGGCAGATCAGCCGCGAGCAAATGGAAGCCTTTGCCCTGCAAAGCCACGAACGCGCCCTGGCGGCCATCGCCAGTGGCCGCTTTGCCCGGGAAATCGTCAGCTGCCAGGGCCTGGCGGTGGATGAAACCCCGCGCCACAGCAGCCTGGCAAAGATGGCCGAATTGCAACCGGTGGACCCACAGTTCCCGTCGATCACGGCTGCCGTGTCCAGCCAGACCTGCGACGCCTCGGCGGCGCTGCTGGTGGTTTCCGAAGCGGCGCTCAAGCGCTACGACCTGACGCCACGGGCGCGGATTCATCAGCTGACGGTGCTCGGTGACGATCCGATCTGGCATCTCACGGCACCGATTGCCGCGACCCGCCGGGCCCTGGCCAAAAGCGGGCTGAGCATGGCCGACATCGACCGCGTCGAGATCAACGAAGCCTTTGCCTCGGTGGTCATGGCCTGGGCCAAGGAGCTCGATTACGACCCGGCGCGTACCAACGTCAACGGCGGTGCGATTGCCCTCGGCCACCCGTTGGGCGCAACCGGCGCACGACTGATGACCACGCTGCTCAACGAACTGGAATGCAGTGGTGGCCGCTACGGCCTGCAAACCATGTGTGAAGGCGGTGGCCAGGCCAACGTGACCATCATCGAACGCCTGTAATTTTTTTATGCGGGGCCGCCGCTTCGGGCGCGTGGCCACCCAACATCTTGAGGAGTCAAACATGGCTATGTGTGCAGACCGCACCGTGATCATCACCGGGGCCGGCGGCGGACTCGGTCGCGCCTACGCCCTGGCGTTCGCCGCGCAAGGGGCCAATGTCGTGGTCAACGATATCCGCGCCGAAGCCGCAGAGGATGTGGCGGGGGAGATTCGCGCCAACGGTGGCCAGGCCATTGCCAACAGTGACGACATAACGACCCTGGCCACCGCGCAGCGCATCGTCGATGCGGCGTTGGCTGCGTTCGGTGAAGTGCATGTGCTGATCAACAACGCCGGGGTCTTGCGCGACCGCATGTTCATCAGCCTCAGTGAAGAAGACTGGGACATGGTCATGCGTGTTCACTTGAAGGGCCATTACTGCCTGGCCAACATCCTCGGCCGCCGCTGGCGCGACCTGGCCAAGGCCGGTACGCCGGTGGACGCACGGATCATCAACACCAGCTCCGGTGCCGGGTTGCAGGGCTCGGTGGGACAGTCCAATTATTCGGCGGCCAAGGGCGGCATCGCTTCGCTGACCCTGGTGCAGGCGGCGGAACTGGCGCGCTATGGTGTCACCGCCAACGCGCTGGCGCCGGCTGCCCGCACCTCGATGACCGAGAGCGCGATGCCCGACGTGGTGAAAAAGCCGGAGGACGGCAGCTTTGATGCCTGGGCCGCCGAAAACGTCGCGCCGCTGGTGGTGTGGCTGGGCAGCCCGGCGTCGGCCCACGTCAGCGGCCAGGTCTTCGAAAGCCAGGGCGGGCGTATCTCCCTGGGGGACGGCTGGCGCACGGGCGTTACCTGCGACAAGGGCGCGTTGTGGAAAGTCGAAGAGATCGGTGCGGCGGTGGATGCAATTCTTGCTGAAGCGCCGAAGGCGCAGAAAGTCTGGGGGAGTTGAAAGTCCTGATCAATTGTAGGAGCTGGCTTGCCAGCGAAGCCGCCCTGACAGCCGACCTATTGTTTGTTGATGGAGTACATATCCATTCCTGCGGTAACGGCGGCTTATGGTTTCGCTCTTACAGCGAGTCACTTGGAAGAGCCCCAAGTAACCAAGGGCTCTTGCCCCTGGCGTTCGGTGCCTCGCTAATGCTCGGCATGCCCTCGCTCCGGTCCTGCTCCGTGGGCCCGCCGCGATCGGCCATCCTTGGCCCAACGCGGCTAAACCGGCATCCATGCCGGTTTACCCACTGCGCAGAACCTCCACTCGGCCTCTCGATGGGGCAAGAACATCAAAAGCCAGATCAAGATCAAACGCAAAAGCGAGGCGGCCTGACAGCCGACCTGATCGGGAGCCGTATGCGTTCTCCTTGTAGGAGCCAGGCTTGCCGGCGAAGAACGATAACGCGGTACTACAGACACACCGCAGCGTCTGGTTCGCCGGCAAGCCTGGCTCCTACAAGGGATTGGGGTGCCTGGAAAAAATCAGGTCGGCTTTAAGGCCGCCTCGCTTTGGCTTTAGATTTTGGGTGCCCCGTTAACCACGATGGTCGAACGCAGGCATTGCGCAGTGGGGAAACCGGCAGGACGCCGGTTTAGCCGCGCTGGGCCATGGATGGCCCATCGCGGCGACCCACGGAGCAATGCCGGAGAGAGGGCATGCCGAGCCCTAGCGAGGCACCGAGTGGTGGGGCAAAGCCTTTTGCTTCCTTTTTGGCGTTTGAAAAAGGGAGTCGCTGTAAGAGCGAAACCATAAGTCGCCGTTACCGCAGCAATGGATATGTACTCCCAAAAACATCTCCCCCAGGCTTTAACGCGGCATGGATCAACGTCGGTAGTCACAGATTAACGGACAGGCTCAGGTGTAATGGAGCAAGGGATTGCGTCGCGGCTTTTCTACCCCATTTTGACGATGCGCCCGCATCGCCCCCTCCGTACAAATGCAGCGTATTGATTTCTTCGGAGGTAGACGCTGTGAAACAAGCCCCCCCTTATGTTCCCGGTCATCAATTGCTGGCTGGCAAATCGGTGTTGATCACCGCTGCCGCAGGTGCCGGTATCGGTTATTCGGCGGCCCGGCGCAGTGCCGAGGAAGGTTGTCGGGCGCTGATGATTTCCGACGTGCATGCGCGGCGCCTGGAAGAGGCGGTGGAGCGTCTCAAGGCCGAGACTGGCCTGCAGGCGATTTATGGCCAGCTGTGCAATGTCACACTCGAGGACGAAGTCCAGGCCCTGGTGGCTGCGGCCGAAGAGGCGCTGGGCGGGGTCGATGTGTTGATCAACAACGCGGGACTGGGTGGCCAGAAGCGCGTGGTGGAGATGAGCGACGAAGAGTGGTTGCGGGTGCTGGATGTGACCTTGACCGGCACCTTCCGCATGACCCGGGCGATGTTGCCGCACATGCAGCGCCGTGGCGCAGGGGCCATCGTCAATAACGCCTCGGTGCTTGGTTGGAGGGCCCAGAAGGAACAGGCCCATTACGCCGCCGCCAAGGCCGGGGTGATGGCGCTGACCCGCTGCAGCGCCCTGGAAGCCGCCGAGTTCGGTGTGCGCATCAATGCGGTTTCGCCATCGATTGCCCTGCACGATTTCCTCAAGAAAGCCTCCAGCGAAGAGTTGCTCGAAAGCCTCGCCGGGCGCGAGGCATTTGGTCGTGCCGCCGAGGTCTGGGAAGTGGCCAACGTGATGATGTTCCTGGCCAGCGACTATGCCTCCTACATGGTTGGCGAAGTGCTGTCCGTCAGTTCCCAACAGGCTTGAGGGCGCGCTCATGAATCACGTTTTCAGCAGTGCCCAGGCGTTGCTTGCCGCCGAAGGTCTGGACCTTGGCCACACCGAATGGCTGACCATCGACCAGCAACGCATCGATTTGTTCGCCGAAGCCACCAGTGATCACCAGTGGATTCATGTCGACCCGGTGCGCGCCGCCAGCGGTCCGTTCGGCGCCTGCATTGCCCACGGCTACCTGACCCAGTCACTGGCCAATCTGTTCATGCCGCAGTTGTTGACGATTGAAAACATGGCGATGGGCGTCAATTACGGCAGCGACCGGGTGCGCTTCCCGGCGCCGGTCAAGGTCGATTCCCGGGTGCGCGGCAGCGGCCAGATCATCCGCGCCGAAACACTGGGCGACGCCGTGCAACTGGTGGTGCGCATCACCGTGGAAGTCGAGGGTCAGGCGCGCCCGGGCTGCGTGATCGACACCATCAGCCGCTACACCTTCAACCCAATTTCCGAGTGAGTACCCCATGGACCTGAATGAAGTCGTCATCGTCGCCACCGCCCGTACCGCGCTGGCCAAGTCGTTTCGTGGATCGTTCAACGATACCGAGGCCCCGGTGCTGGGCGGCCATGTGGTGCGCGCGGTGGTCGAGCGCGCCGGCATCGAGCCGGCTGACGTCGAAGATGTGATCATGGGCGCGGCAGTGCAGCAGGGCACCCAGGCCTACAACATCGGCCGGCTCTGCGCCTACACCGGCGGTTTGCCGGACAGCGTGCCGGGCATGGCCCTGGACCGGATGTGCGCTTCGGGCCTGATGAGTATCGGCGTGGCGGCCAAGGGCATCATGACGGGCGAGATGAGCATCGCCATTGGCGGCGGCGTGGAGTCCCTGTCGCTGACCCAGACCAAACACAAGAACAGCTTCCGCGCGCAGTCCGAAGCCGTGCTGCAGGTGATGCCCAGCGCCTATATCCCGATGATCGAAACCGCAGAGATTGTCTCTCGCCGCTATGGCATCAGCCGCGCCGCCCAGGATGAGTACTCGCTGCAAAGCCAGCTGCGCACCGCTGCCGCCCAGCGCGATGGCCTGTTCGACGAGGAAATCGTCGGCCTGAGCGTGGACAAGCTGCTGTTCGCCGCCGATGGCCAGCCCAATGGCCATGAACGCGTGCAGGTCCTGCGTGACGAGTGCAACCGGCCCAATACGCGTCTGGAAGACCTGGCCGGATTGAAGCCGGTGTGGAAGGACGGCAAATGGATCGGGCAGGGCGAGTTCGTCACCGCCGGCAACGCCTCGCAGTTCTCTGACGGTGCCGCGGCCAGCCTGCTGATGAGTCGCGCCGAGGCCAAGCGTCGTGGGTTGACGCCGCTGGGCATCTACCGCGGCATTGCCGTGGGCGGCTGTGCGCCGGAGGAAATGGGCATCGGCCCGGTGATCGCCATTCCCAAGCTGCTCAAGCGCTTTGGCCTTGGGGTGGCGGATATCGGTCTGTGGGAGATCAACGAGGCCTTTGCCAGCCAGGTGTTGCATTGCCGCGACGCGCTGCAGATCCCGGCCGAGCGCCTGAACGTCAATGGTGGGGCGATTGCCATCGGGCACCCCTTCGGTATGTCCGGCGCGCGGATGGTCGGCCACGCTTTGCTCGAAGGGCGGCGTCGCGGTGTGCGCTATGTGGTGATTGCCATGTGCATCGGTGGCGGCATGGGCGCCGCCGGCCTGTTCGAGCTGCCGTGAGGCGAGCGGGGCGCCGCCGCTGTCTCGATTCAATCCATGGGGGCCCGCCGGTCGGGCCCGCTGCTGGGGAATGGTTATGCAAAGTTGTATGCCCAATGCACAGGTCCTGGCGCAAATGGGCCTGGAGCTGGCCGAGTACGAACGGATCATTGGCAACATCTACGAAGCGGCGATGAGCACCCGCTGCCTGAGCGACTCATTGCGCGAGATCCGCGCGTTGTTCAAGGCCAATTTCGTGACCCTGATCCTGCGGGTCCAGGATGAGCCGCTGTTGTCGCCGATGGTGGTCGCCGGTGATGTTGAACTGGGGCAGGGCGGGATCAATCACTATGCCTACTACGCCAAATCCACCCTGTTCGACGGCTTGCCCACCGACACTGTGTTTACCATCGATGAGCTGATGAGCGATGCCGAATGGGCCAGTTCGGCGTTTTACCTGCTGTACTGCCAGCCCTACGATTGCTACCACATGCTCGGTGCCGATATCCGCATGCCGGATGGCGGCACGGTGCGCTTTCGGATCAATCGACCACAGGGGCAGCCAGGTTTCAGTGACACCGAACGGGCCATGTGCGCCATGTTGTTGCCGCACTTGCGCCGGACCCTGCACCTGTATTCGCTGCTCGACCGCAGCGAGTCCCTCGGCAGCCTCTATTCGCAGACGATCAGCCGCCTCGCGGTGGCGACCATCGTGCTCGATGAAAATGGCAGCGTGGTGCAACTCAATCCCGTGGCCCGGGACATTCTCGACAGCCAGGACGGCCTCAAGGTGGTGGGCGGTCGGCTGGAGGCGACGTACCCCAGTGACAATCGCGAGTTGACGCGCCTGGTGCGCAATGCCTTCCAACGTGCCCGGCAGGACGCCGGCAGGGGCGTGCAGATGGCGGAGGCGACGTCGATTTCCCGTCCTTCAGGGCAGGTCAGCCTGGGGGTTGTGGTGGAGTTGATTCCCTCCCGGGATCTGCTTGAAGGCAACGGCAAGCCCACGGTGGTGGTGTATGTGCGCGATGCGGTGAGCAAGTCGCTGGTGAGCACGGTGTTGACTTCGCAACTGTACAACCTGACCCCGGCGGAAACCGCGCTGGCCCTGGAACTGGCCAACGGCTTGTCGCTGGAGGAAGCCTCGGAACTCCTCAATATTCGGCGCAATACCGCGCGGGCGCACCTGCGTTCGATTTTTTCCAAGACCGGCGTGCGGCGCCAGACCGAGCTGGTGCGGATCATGCTCAACAGTGTAGTGGCGCTGGGTGCGCCGCAGCCGGCGGGGGCCCGGTTGTGATCCAGGTCTGCGCAAAAATGCGTTAGTCCGTGCGGACGATGCTGCCGGCTTCCTGGCCTGTCGATACTGGGCAACCGTTGTCGAATCCAAGGAGAATAAAAATGACCGGCAGTAATCAGTCCCGTGGCTGGGCGTTGACGTTGTTGTTGGGATGCTGTGCCATCGGCACGGTGAATGCCGCACCGGAGGACATCCCACGCCTGGGCAACGACTTGACGTGTCTGGGTGCAGAAAAGGCCGGCAATGCCGACGGCAGTATTCCAGCATTCAGCGGCAAGTGGCTGGGCGCACCGCCCCACGTTGATTTCAAGGGCACAGGCAACCACCCGGTGGATCCGTACCCGGACGAAAAACCGCTGTTCGTGATCACCGCGCAGAACATCGCGCAATACAGTGACTACCTGTCCGATGGCCAGAAAGCCCTGTTCAAGCTGTACCCGGGCACGTACAAAATGCCGGTCTATCCCTCGCATCGGGATTTCCGTTCCAACGACGCGGTCTGCCAGGCCACGCGCGAGAACGCCAGCGTGGCGCGTCTGGTGGATGATGGCGAAGGCGTGGTCGGCAAGACCGGCGGCACACCGTTCCCGGTGCCGCGCAGCGGCCTGGAACTGTTGAAGAACGCCTCGACTTTTACCTTGCGCGCCTGGACCGAGGAATATGTCTCCGACAACGCCTACGTGCTCAAGGACGGCAACATCAACTGGGGCCGCGTGCATTCGCGTAACCTGGCGCCCTCACTGGAGCCGGGCAAGATTGGTGAAACCAGCGGCAACTCGTCGTTCTATCTCAACGAAACCCTGCTGCCGCAACGGGACAAGGGCGAGATCAATACCGGCACCGAGTTCTGGAACGACAAGACCGAACCGCGCCAGGCCTGGCGTTACGATCCGGGTACCCGCCGCGTGCGTCAGTCCCCGGGCTATGGCTTCGACATGTCGTTCCCGGGCAGCGGTGGATCGATCACCGTGGACGAAGTACGCCTGTTCAACGGCTCCGGCCAGCGCTATGACTGGAAGATCGTTGGCAAGCGCGAGATGTACATCCCCTACAACACCTATCGCCTGCATGCGGCCAATCTCAAATACGCCGACCTGTTGACCCCTGGCCACATCAATCCCGAGGCCATGCGTTATGAGCGCCATCGCATCTGGGAGCTGGAAGGCACCCTCAAGCCGGGCTATCGCCACCTGTATGGCAAACGCAAGTTGTATGTCGACGAAGACACCTGGTTCCCGATGCTTGCCGACAACTACGACAACCGTGGCGAGCTGTGGCGCACCTCGATGGTCAACTACTTCTACGCCTACGAAAGCCAGCGTCAGCAGGCAGGCGTCGGCCTGTACTACGACCTCAATGCCGGCAGCTACCTGGCGTTCAACCTGATCAACGAGCAACGCAACGGCTACCTGTTGAACAAACCCGGTTTCAGTCCCCGGGACTTCGGCCCGGAAGCTGCCCGCCGCTTCGGCCAGTAACCCTCCAGCGCGGCGCCCGTGGAGACAGGGGCGCCCATTGAGAGTGGCTCGCGTTTGATCTAGTCCAACTGAAGGATGTTCTCCTTGCGCGACTGCTCAATGATGTTCGCCATGGGATCACCCTGTATTTCTTGGGGGCATGGCCTGCCCCGAAGTCTGCAATCGAGGAACAATAACAATGACCAAACTCGCTGAAATCAACATCGAGAACGCCCAGCGTACCCACCGTTACGCGCGCGGCTGGCACTGCCTGGGCAATGCCAGCGATTACCGTGATGGCAAGCCCCATACCCTGGAAGTCTTCGGTACCCGCCTGGTGGCCTTTGCCGACAGCCAGGGCACCATCAGCATTCTGGATGCCTATTGCCCGCACATGGGCGCCGACCTGTCCCAGGGCACCATCGAGAACGACAAACTGGTGTGCCCGTTCCATCACTGGAAGTACGACACCGGCGGCAAATGCGTGGAGATCCCCTACTGCAAGCGTATCCCACCCAAGGCCAAGACCCGCAGCTGGTTGACCTGCGAGGAAAACAACCTGCTGTTCGTCTGGAACAACCCCGAAGGCCGTCCGCCGAAAGAGGGCGTGGTCATTCCGCACCTGCCCGAGATGGACGATCAGGACTGGGTTCATGACTGGAACATCGACACCATGCACATCGAAACCAACCCGCGGGAGTTGGTCGATAACCTGGTGGATGCCCAGCACTTCGGGCCGGTGCACGGCACGCCGACCAAGTATTTCGCCAACGTCTTCGAAGGCCATATCGGCCACCAGATTTTCCATGGCGACTCCGAGCGCCTGGGCGGCGACCTGATCGCGCCATCGGCCTACTACGGGCCGGCCACTCACTTCACGCACATCAGCTCGATGTTCGGCGATGTGCGCATCCACGCCATTTTGCTCAACAGCCACGTGCCGGTGACGCCGAACAGCTTCGACCTGCGCTTTGGTTGCATGGTCAAGCGCGTGCCGGGCTGGACCGAAGAGCAGAACCAGGAAGTGGCCAGGGCCTATGTCCAGGGCAACCGTGACTCGTTCTACCAGGACGTGGTGATCTGGAAGCACAAGATCCGTATCGACAAGCCGGTGCTGGCAGAAACCGATGGCCCGGTCTACCAGCTGCGCGAGTGGTACGAGCAGTTCTTCACCAATGAGGACGACGTGCCTGCATTCATGGCCGACCGTCGCGAGTTCGTGACAGTCGACGAGCGCTGATAGAGCAGCAGGGCGCCTTCGAGCGAACAGCACTGATCACTCGAAGGCGTCGTTCGCAAGGACACTGCCACCCTGGATGTACTGGCAGTCACGCAAGCCCGATTCAAAGGTCATGAGAGCACTGATAATGAAAATAAAAAGTCTTCTTGCCTATTCCGTTCCCTTGTTGATCCTGTGCTTGCTGGTGTTGATCGTGCAGATTTCGGTGCCGCCGGAGTCAGCCAGTGTCAAAGCCTGCAAGCAGTATGCGAGCTGTATTGCGATGAGTTCGAGCGTGCCGAACTGGCTTGATTTGCGTTAGGGGCTCATCCAGACCCCTTCCATGACGGCGGGCACAAGCTATGGCCCTGCCGTCGCTTGTCCAGAAGTTGTGCTCGTTTGGATCATTAAGTTGTAAGTTTCGGTCATTGAGCGACCGCTGGAGTGCTCATAGTCTGTAACCCATGACAGAGGGGCGCCAAAGAGCGCCCACACTTTCCGTGATGGAGTTACCGATGACCGCCGCTCATTACCCGCACCTGTTGGCCCCGCTGGACCTGGGTTTTACCACCTTGCGTAACCGCACCCTGATGGGTTCGATGCACACCGGTCTTGAAGAGAAACCGGGTGGTTTCGAACGCATGGCGGCGTACTTTGCCGAGCGTGCCCGTGGCGGTGTCGGCCTGATGGTCACCGGCGGTATCGGCCCGAATGACGAGGGCGGTGTGTACTCTGGTGCGGCCAAGCTGACGACCGAAGAAGAGGCGCTCAAGCACCGTATCGTCACCCGCGCCGTGCATGACGCGGGCGGCAAGATCTGCATGCAGATCCTCCATGCCGGTCGTTATGCCTACAGCCCGAAACAGGTTGCGCCCAGCGCGATCCAGGCGCCGATCAATCCGTTCAAGCCCAAGGAGCTGGACGAGGAAGGCATCGAGAAGCAGATCAGCGATTTCGTCACCTGTTCGGTACTGGCACAAACCGCCGAATACGACGGTGTGGAAATCATGGGCTCCGAAGGTTATTTCATTAACCAGTTCCTCGCCGCCCACACCAACCACCGTACCGACCGCTGGGGCGGCAGCTATGAAAACCGCATGCGCCTGCCGGTGGAAATCGTCCGTCGTGTGCGTGAAGCGGTCGGCCCGAACTTCATCATCATTTTCCGTCTGTCGATGCTCGACCTGGTCGAAGGCGGCAGCACCTGGGAAGAGATCGTTCAACTGGCCAAGGCCATCGAGCAGGCCGGCGCGACCATCATCAACACCGGTATCGGCTGGCACGAAGCGCGTATTCCAACCATCGCCACCAAGGTGCCGCGTGCGGCGTTCAGCAAGGTCACGGCCAAGCTGCGGGGTTCTGTGAACATTCCGCTGATCACCACCAACCGCATCAACACGCCGGAAGTCGCCGAGCAGATCCTGGCCGAGGGCGATGCCGACATGGTGTCCATGGCGCGGCCGTTCCTCGCCGACCCGGATTTCGTCAACAAGGCCGCTGAAGGTCGCGCCGATGAAATCAACACCTGCATCGGTTGCAACCAGGCCTGCCTCGATCACACCTTCGGCGGCAAGCTGACCAGTTGCCTGGTTAACCCGCGTGCCTGCCACGAAACCGAGCTGAACTATCTGCCGGTGCAGCAGCTGAAGAAAATCGCCGTGGTCGGTGCCGGCCCTGCCGGTTTGTCCGCCGCGACCGTGGCCGCCGAGCGTGGGCATCAGGTGACGCTGTTCGATTCAGCCAGCGAAATCGGCGGTCAGTTCAACATCGCCAAGCGTGTTCCGGGCAAGGAAGAGTTCTACGAAACCATTCGCTACTTCAACCGCAAGCTGCAGACCACCAACGTCGAGGTGTGCCTGAACACCCGCGTCGACGTGGCCAGGCTGGTCGAGGGCGGCTACGACGAGATCATTCTGGCGACTGGCATTGCACCGCGCATGCCGGCGATTCCGGGGGTAGAAAACACCAAGGTGTTGAGCTACCTGGATGTGATCCTGGAGCGCAAACCGGTCGGCAAGCGTGTCGCGGTGATTGGTGCCGGTGGTATCGGTTTCGACGTCTCCGAGTTCCTTGTGCATGAAGGCGTCGCTACCAGTCAGGATCGCGCCGCGTTCTGGAAGGAATGGGGCATCGATACGCACCTTGAGGCACGCGGTGGTGTTGCCGGTGTCAAGGCCGCGCCCCATGCGCCGGCCCGCGAGGTGTTCCTGCTGCAACGCAAGAAATCCAAGGTCGGCGACGGCCTGGGCAAGACCACCGGCTGGATTCATCGCACCGGTCTGAAGAACAAGCAGGTACAGATGCTCAACAGCGTTGAATACCTGAAGATCGACGACGAAGGCCTGCACATCCGCATCGGCGAAACCGGCGAACCGCAGGTGCTGCCGGTGGACAACATCGTGATTTGCGCCGGGCAGGACCCACTGCGTGAATTGCATGAAAGCCTGGTGGCGGCGGGGCAGAACGTGCACCTGATCGGTGGCGCGGATGTCGCGGCAGAGCTGGATGCCAAGCGGGCGATCAATCAGGGTTCGCGGTTGGCGGCGCAGTTGTAATACGCAGGTCCAGCGTGCCAATGGCTATCGCGGGCAAGCCCGCTCCCACAGGATCTGAGTTGTTCGTGCATTTTGTGAGCAGCGCGAAACCTCTGTGGGAGCGGCGGTGCGACGATTCGACTTGCCCGCGATGGCGTCCGCAAGGCTGTTAAGATGCTGGCTCTTCACCCAGAGCCAGCATCGATGCTTCTCCCTTCCGACACCTGGCTACCCCAGGCCCCCCTCGACTCTCTACACCTCGACTGGCTCACCCAAGCCGGCATCGAAGTGGCGATCCTGCGTCTGGACCTGATCGACCCGCTGATCAGCGGCAACAAATGGTTCAAGCTCGTCGAACACCTGAAGACCGCCGACCGCTTGGGTGCCGAAGGCATCATCAGTCTTGGTGGCGCGCACTCCAATCACCTGCACGCGCTGGCGGCGGCGGGCAAGCGTTTCGGTTTTTCCACCGTCGGCCTGTTACGCGGGCATCCTCAGGAGACCCCGACGGTCAAAGACTTGCAGGCGTTCGGCATGCAGCTGCACTGGCTGGGTTACGCCGGTTATCGAGCGAGGCATGAAGCGGGTTTCTGGCAGCCCTGGCACACCCGCTACCCTAGGCTGCATCCGGTGCCTGAAGGGGGAGGTGGTTTACCTGGCGCCTTGGGTTGCGTGCCATTGCGAGCCGCCGTGTGCGCGCAATTGCAGGGCTTGGGCTGGAGCGACTATGACGGCTGGTGGCTGGCCTGCGGAACCGGCACGACGCTGGCGGGCCTGGTGCTGGCCGAAGCGGGGGATCATCCGGTGTACGGTGCCCTGGCGGTGCCGGACGATCATGGGGTGGCGCAGCAGATCGAGCGGATCGTGCAGCAAGCCGGTGTGGTCGATGCGGCGTATGAGTTGTTCGAGGTCAGTCGCGGCGGCTTCGCGAAGGTCGATCAACTGTTGCTCGACTTCATCGAAAAGACCGGGCAGGCCAGTAACATTCCCCTTGAGCCGCTGTACACCGGCAAGGCGCTCATGGCCCTCAGGCAACAGGTCGCTGCGGGCAAGTTCGCCAGAGGCTCGCGGCTGATCTTCGTCCACACCGGCGGCTTGCAGGGGCGCCGGGGGTTCAGTCCACAAATCTGAAGCGCAGATGCAAACTCATGCAGCCTCAGCTATCGCGGTTTACGCTCTTGGGCATCATCCGCAGCAAGGTGTTATCGCCCACCACGTAATGGTGATACAGCGCGGCCGCGGCATGCAGGCCGATCAGCCAATAGCCGATAGTGCCGCCGAGCTCGTGCCAGTCCTGGAGTTGTCTGGCCAGGTCCTTGTTTTCCGCGATTGGCATCGGCAGGTCGACCCCATAGAACATCACCTGATTGCCTTTGGCGCTGGTGACCAGCCACCCGAGAATCGGTGTGACGATCATGAAAATGTACAGCGCCCAATGCATCAGCCTGGCCAGCGTCGTTTGCCACTGCGGGGAGGCCGGGAAGACCTGCGGCGCGGGGCCGAAACTGCGTGCGAACAATCGCAGCCAGACCAGCACGAAGACGGTCAGGCCGAG
Organism: Pseudomonas sp. GM55; assembly: GCF_000282395.1. NCBI lineage: Bacteria > Pseudomonadati > Pseudomonadota > Gammaproteobacteria > Pseudomonadales > Pseudomonadaceae > Pseudomonas > Pseudomonas sp. GM55. Next base: position 24,051 of record NZ_AKJJ01000091.1, read on the forward strand.
CATGAAGTGTGATTCGACGATCAGCGTGCGCCCGCCACTGCCCTTGGGAAACATCCCGCGCAACTCGATACAGGCGTAAACCAGCACCAGCAGGACCAGCATCAACCAGTGCAGCGCGATCGATACGGTGCTGTAGCGCGAGGCGGAGTTTTTCCACGGCATACGGTATTCCTCAGAGGTCCGGTTTAAAGCCACCGCACTTGTTCGACGGTGTTTGGTAACTTTAATCCTGTTTCACCGGGTTTGCCTGAGGCGATTGGCCGCTGGATGCTCTGGTTCGGGTATCGGACAGCAAAACCCTGTACCTGTAGGAGCGAGCTTGCTCCGGGCTGCGTTCCGACGATGGTGTGTCAGTCGACATCAATGTATCTGACACTCCATCGCGAGCAAGCTCGCTCCTACAGGGGGGCGTTGCGTTTTTTAGCTCGATTGCGGCATTTCGCCGTTGGCCAGACGCTTGTTGATGTCGGCGATCACTTCCGGCAGGTCGGTGATGGTGTCGATCATGTAGTGCGGGCGTGAACCTTCGAACATCCCATGGATGCGCTTGCGCTCGCTGTCCAGCTGGTCGCTGCCCAGGGCGCGATAACCTTCGTAGTCCAGGCCCAGGGCGTTGCCCGAGCAGATCAGCGCCACGGTCCACATGCCGGCGCGGCGACCTTCGAGAATGCCCGGCACGGTGTCATCGATCTTCACGCACGCGGCGACATCGTCGATGCCCAGGGCGATGACATTGGCCAGCGCCTGGGCGGGCCATGGGCGACCGTTCGGGACTTCGTCGGTGGCGACCACGTGATCGGCCACGTAACCGTTGGTGGCGGCCAGTTCGACCACTTTGTCCATGACCTGTTTCGGGTAACCGGAGCAGGAGCCGATCTTGATCCCTTGCTGGCGCAGGTTGGCGATGGTCTCCAGTGCGCCCGGGATCAGTGCCGAGTGTTCGGCGATTTTTTCGATCTGCAGCGGCATGAAGCGTTGGTAAATCGCGGTGACGTCATCGTCGGTCGGTGTGCGGCCGAACACTTTGCGATAACGCTCGGCAACGTCCGGCAGATCGCACAGGGTGCGGATGTGGTCCCACTTGCCCATGCCCATCGGGCCACGGGCTTCTTCGATGGACACCTGGACGTCGAACTCGGCGAAAGCCTCGACGAAAATCTGCGTCGGGGCGAAGGAGCCGAAGTCGACCACGGTGCCGGCCCAGTCGAGGATGGCGGCTTGCAGTTTGGTTGGGTTGGCGTAGTTCATGGTGAAAAAATTCCTGTGAGAACGAGTTGTCAGGGAGTTCGCCTTCCCTGTGGGAGCGGGCTTGCCCGCGATGTGGTCCGGTCAGTCGACATCAATGGTGAATATCAGACCGCTATCGCGGGCAAGCCCGCTCCCACAGGGATCGTGGTGGATCAAATGTCTAGCACTTCCATCTCGCGCAGTACTTCGCCAATCGCGGCCACGGCTTCGCGCATTTCGGCCGGTTGGACATGGCCGATGCAGCCGACGCGGAAGGTTTCGACCTGGGTCAACTTGCCGGGGTAGAGGATGTAACCCTTGGCCTTGACCCGCTCGTAGAACTCCTTGAACTGGTAGCGCGGGTCTTTCGGGGCATGGAAGGTGGCGATGATCGGCGCCTGGATAGCCGCCGGCAGGAAGCTGCGCAGCCCCAATTTGCCCATCTCTTCCATCAGTGCCTGGCAATTGGCGGCGTAGCGTTCGTGCCGCGCCGGCAAGCCACCTTCTTCGTTGTATTGCAGCAGGGCTTCGTGTAGCGCGGCGACCACATGGGTCGGCGGGGTGAAGCGCCACTGGCCGGTCTTGGCCATGTAGGCGTACTGGTCCTGCAGGTCCATCGCCAGCGAGTGCGAATTGCCGGCGGCAGCGGCCAGGGATTCCTTGCGAGCGAAGACAAAGCCCATACCCGGCACGCCCTCCAGGCATTTACCGGAGGCTGCGATCAGTGCGTCGAACGGAATCTGTTGCGCGTCTACCGGTAGCGCGCCGAAGGAGCTCATGGCGTCGATGATCAGGTGTTTGCCGTGCCGGGCAATCACGTCGGCGATTTCCGGCAGCGGATTGAGGATACCGGTGCTGGTTTCGCAGTGAATCAGGGCGACGTGGGTGATGCCGTTGTCGGCGCGCAGCAGGCGGTCGACGTCGGCGGCGGTGGTCGGCTCGTCTTCGGCGGTTTCAAAAGTGCTGAAGGAGCGGCCCAGCACCTCGCAGATCTTCGCCAGGCGTTTGCCGTAGGCGCCGTTGATCAGTACCAGAACCTTGCCGTCCCGAGGCACCAGCGTGCCGATCGCTGCCTCGACCGCGAAGGTGCCACTGCCTTGCAGGGGCACGCAGTGGTGCGTGGCGGCGCCGTTGACGATCGCCAGCAGTTGCTCGCAGAGGCTGGCGGTCAGTTGATTGAAGCGGTCATCCCATGAACCCCAGTCGATCATCATCGCCTGACGGGTGCGGGCCGAAGTGGTCAATGGGCCGGGGGTGAGCAGGATGGGTTCGGCAGTACTCATTCTCATGTCCTCGCAATCGATGGGATGAAGCTACGGGGCCTAAATTGCAATTTGCCGTGTTATCAATCAAATTGTTTGTTGTTATGCCAGCCATCAGTGAGAGTTATTCATGAACCTGTTTCAGCTCCGCGCCTTCGATGCCGTGGCGCGCGAAGGCAGCTTTACCCGGGCGGCGGCGCGGTTGTTTATCAGCCAGCCAGCGGTAACCGGGCACATCAAGGCCCTGGAGGAGCACTACCAGATCACCCTGTTGCGCCGCACCGCCCGCCGAGTGGAGCTGACGGAGGAGGGCACCAAGCTGGCGGCCATCACCCGGGCGATGTTCGGCCTGGCCGAAGAGGCGCAGGTGATGCTTGAAGCCAACCGGCAATTGCTGACCGGACGCCTGGAGGTAGCGGCGGACGGTCCGCACATGGTCATGCCGATGCTCGCCAGCCTGCGCGCGCGCTATCCGGGGATCACGGTGAACCTGCGCCTGGGCAACGCCCAGGAAACCCTGGCGGCGCTGTTGTCCGAACATGCCGACGTGGCAGTGCTGACCGAGGTCGAGCCGCGCAAGGGCTTGCATCTGCAAGCGCTGAACGAATCGCGAATTTGCGCACTGGTGCCCGACGGGCATCCCTGGGCGCAGAAGACCAAAGGCGTGCAGCTCAAGGAACTGGATCAGGTGATCATGGTGTTGCGCGAACCGAGTTCGATCACCCGGCGCACCTTCGATGAGGCGTGCGCCCAGGCCAGGGTCAATCCGCGGGTGTTGCTGGAACTGGACAGCCGCGAAGCGGTGACCGAGGCGGTGGCCGCCGAACTGGGGGTGGGGGTGGTGTCGTCGGTGGAGGTCAGCCACGACCCGCGGGTGGCGGCGGTGCCGATCATTGGCGAGGGATTGGTGAACCGGCACATGATCGGGTGCATGGAGCGGCGCAGGGATTTGCGCTTGATCCAGGCGTTTTTCGGATTGGCGCCAGGCAGGTAAACCGAGTCGCCTGCAATCGCGGGCAAGCCCGCTCCCACAGGTTCAGCGCCGTCCTTGTGGGAGCGGGCTTGCCCGCGAAGGGGCCGGACCTGCCTACACCAGACTCTCGCGCACCATCTCCAGAAACGTCGCCACCACCCGCCGCGAACTCTGCTCGCGCAAGCACACCAGGGTTTCAGTCAGCCGTCGTTCGCAATCGGTAATCGGCAACGCGCACACCCTGGAGTCCGCGCCAAACTCGGCAGCCGACACCACGCCCACCCCGATCCCGACCACCACCGCTTCCCGCGCAGCCTCCCGGCCCTCGACCTGAATCGCCGGGCGAATGCGGAACCCGGCGCGTTGCATTTCCTCCTCCAGGGTCTGTCGGGTCACCGAGCCGATTTCCCGCAACACCAGTGGCGTGTCGTCGAGGTCCGCGAGGGTGATGGATTCGCGGTCGGCCCAGGGGTGATGGCGCGACACGAACGCCACCATCGGGTCGTTACGCAGGGGCAGGGAGATCAGGCGTTCATCGCTGACGTCACGGCCCAGCAGCGCCAGGTCGGCCTGGTAGTTGAACAGTCGGAACAGCGACTCATCGGTGTTGCCGGTTTCGATCTTCACGCTGATCCCGGGGTAGCGTTCGCAGAACCGGGCAATCTGCGGCAGCACGTGCACCGGTGCATCCACCGCCAGAATCAAGCTGCCGGTCTGCAAGGCCTGGGATTCCTGAAGCAGTTCCTGGGCTTCGGCCTCGATCACAAAAAGCCGCTGGGTAACGCTCAACAGGCGTTCGCCCAGATCGGTCAGGCGCACCGAGCGCTTGTTGCGGTGAAACAGCAAAACACCGTAACGCTCTTCAAGCTTGCGCACTTGGTCGGAGATCGCCGGTTGCGTCAGAAAAAGCCGCTCGGCGGCTTTGGTAAAGCTGCCATGGACCGCCACGGCGTGGAACGCTTTGAGCTGCGCGTGGGAAACCGACATGGCAATCTCCAGTAACAAGCTGAACTTATATTTGAAATACGATAAATCGATTTCACTTATTAATCAGTAATTGTTTTTATCCACCTCAGCCCCGCTGACTGGTCAGTCGAACAGCAGCGGGTGCCATGAGCCTGGGCGTGCAATAACAGGACTCATCTGACCGGTATCCGCCGTAGGGACAGGGCGATATCGCAGTGCTCAACAATAAAAACACAGGCGTTTTCTTCCAATTCTGCCGGCACACTCACACCCTGAGGTCAGAACCACAATGAACAAGCACATCGGCACCATCAAGCGTTGGCGCGTGCAGATCTTCGCGATCACCTGGCTCGCCTACGCCGCTTTCTACTTCACCCGCAAAGCCTTCTCGGTGGCCAAGCTCGGCATCGCCGAAGACCCGACCTTCATGCTCGACAAAATGGCCATGGCCAACCTCGACGCCATCTACCTGACGGCCTACGCCGTCGGCCAATTCACCTGGGGCATCCTTGCCGACCGCTTCGGCCCGCGGGTGGTGGTGCTGGGCGGGTTGCTGATTTCCGCCTGTGCGGCGCTGGTGATGGGCAACTTTGCAACGTTACCGATTTTCGCTACCTGCATGCTGATACAAGGCCTGGCGCAGTCCACCGGATGGTCGGGGCTGTGCAAGAACCTCGGCAGTTTCTTTCCCGCCGAGCAGCGCGGGCGGGTACTGGGCCTGTGGAGTTCCTGCTACGCCTTTGGCGGTCTCGTGGCGTCGCCGTTTGCCGGTTGGTGGGCGTATACGCTCATCGGCAGCTGGCATGCAGCGTTCATTTCCAGTGCGGCGGTGGTTGGGCTGGTCGCCGTGCTGTTTTTTATTTTCCAACGTAACAAACCGGAAGACGTCGGCTTGCCGGCGGTGGAGCCGGAACCCGAGCTGACCGCCGAACAAGCCGACGCGCAAAGCAAAATCAGCATGTGGGAGCCTTTGAAGGAAATCCTGCGCAATCGTACGGTGCTGGTGCTGGGGCTGGCGTACTTCATGCTCAAGCCGGCGCGCTACGCGATTCTGCTGTGGGGGCCGGTGATCGTCTTCGAGCAAATGCCTTCGGTGGGCAAGGTCGGTGCGGCGATCATTCCGACCGCGTTTGAACTGGCCGGGTTGCTCGGGCCGATCCTGATTGGCCTGGCCTCGGACAAACTGTTCGGCGCCCGGCGCATGCCAGCCTGCGTGATCAGCCTGTTGGCGTTGACGGTGTCCCTGGCATTTTTCATGGGCGCCCTGCATACCGGCAGTGTGCTGCTGGTGGTGGCGCTGCTGTTCGTCATGGGCCTGACCCTCTACGGACCGGACTCGATGATCAGCGGCGCGGCCGCCATCGACTTCGGCACCGCCAAGGCCGGTGCCACGGCAGCCGGCTTCGTCAATGGCTGCGGCTCGGTCGGGGCGATTCTTGGCGGACTGCTGCCGGGCTACTTCGACACCGTTACCGTGTTCATCGTCTTCGCCGGCTGCGCCATGTTCTCGGCGCTGGTGTTGATGCCGCACTGGAACAGTCGCCCCGGCGGTCTGGGTACTCACTTCGCCTACGTACCCAATAAAGCGATGACCATCAAACCCCTGCGTACCTGAATCCTGTCCCTCGTCGCCTGCTGTACCTGCGGCAGGCCGGCGTGTGGGCAACTGACCGGAGATTGACCCCATGAGACCCTTTTGGCTGGAGCAGGCCTTGAAGGCTGATGCATCCGAAACCTGTCCGCCGCTGGAAGGCGACAGCCGCGCCGACGTGTGTATCGTCGGTGGCGGTTATACCGGGTTGTGGACCGCGATCATGCTCAAGGAACAGAACCCGGAACTGGACGTGGTGCTCATCGAAGCGGACATTTGCGGCGCCGGAGCCAGTGGACGCAATGGCGGTTGTGCGTTGTCGTGGTCGGCCAAGTATTTCACCCTGGAGCGGTTGTTCGGCGTCGAGGAAGCCGTGCGCCTGGTCAAGGAGTCCGAGCGCAGCATCCATGCCATCGGCGCCTTCTGCGAACAGTATGCGGTGGAGGCCGATTATCGCCTCGACGGTACGCTCTACACCGCCACCAACCGTGCGCAATGCGGCTCGACCGATGCGGTCATCGCCGCACTGGGGCGCAACGGCATCAATTCGTTCACTCAGCGGCCGGTGGCCGATGTGCAGCGCATGGCCGGTTCGAGCAAACACCTGGAAGGCTGGTTTTCCCCGGCCGCGGCCAGTGTGCAGCCGGGCAAGCTGGTGCGCGGTCTGCGCCGGGTCGCCCTGCAATTGGGCGTGAGGATTCACGAATACACCGCGATGACCGGGCTGGAAGAAGGCAAGCCGGCGGGGATTCAAACCCCCAACGGCACGGTTCGCGCCGATCGCGTGGTACTGGCGATGAACGCCTGGATGGCCCGGGCGTTCCCGCAGTTCGAACGCAGCGTGGCGATCGTTTCCAGCGACATGCTGATCACCGAGCCCCGGCCGGATTTGCTCGATGAAATCGGCTTGACCAGCGGTGTCACGGTGCTCGATTCGCGGATTTTCGTGCACTACTACCACAACACCCCGGACGGCCGGATCATGCTGGGCAAGGGCGGCAATACCTTCGCTTATGGTGGACGCATGTTGCCGGTGTTCGATCAGCCTTCACCCTATGCCGGATTGTTGCGCAACAGCCTGGCGGATTTCTTCCCGGCGTTTGCCGACGTCAAGGTCGAAGCGACCTGGAATGGTCCGTCGGACCGTTCGGTGACCGGGCTGCCGTTTTTCGGGCAGATGAGCGCCAGTGGCAATGTGTTCTACGGTTTTGGCTACTCCGGCAGTGGTGTAGGCCCCTGCCACATGGGCGGGCAGATCCTGGCGTCGATGGTCCAGGGCCTGGACAACCCCTGGACCCGGTCGCCGCTGGTCAACGGCCCGCTGGGTTTCTTTCCGCCGGAGCCGATTCGCTACATTGGCTCGCTGATGGTGCGCAACGCCATCCGCCGCAAGGAGCGCGCGGAGGATCACGGACGTCGGCCGCGGCATCTGGATGTGCGCCTGGCGAAGTTCGCCGCAGCGGCCGGAAAGGCTGACAAGGGCTGAGCGTCAGGGCGCAAGGTTCTAGCGGTTGAGCAGCCAGTCGAACAGCAGGCGGGTGTCGCCGCGGGGCTCGCGCGGACGAGGGCGGCGAGGTTGTGGCCTTGGGCTCATGGCCGTACAGAGCACCGGGCGATCCGGGTCACTGTCGAGGAAAATCACCAGTACCTCGCTGCCAGCCACGGGCAAGCGGGCCGGATCGATCCAGTCCTCGGCGGTGGTCAGCGCCAGCGGTAACCAGAGGCTGGTGGACACCTCGTTGGTTGATTGTATGGCGGGCCAGAGGATCACCTGAACCCGGCCATCCTCATCCACTGTCGCCGGTTGCCCGACCGAACCGCACACTTGGGCGGGCTGATACCCGGGGATGCTCGGCCTGGGCTGTTTGAGCGCTGGCCTGAATACCGTCGACCACGGGATGGCGCTGAATTGATTGCGGTAACCCGGGGTCATGCCCGCAGTGTCGTCGAGCAGAATGGAGGCGTGACGACCCTGATGGCGGATTTCGGTGACCAGCCATTGATCGTTGAAATTCGCCAACGGGTGCTCGGCCACCTGTACGATCCGGCCGCTGCGTAATGCTCCCTGGTTACTTTGACCGTGGATCTGCAGGTGCCGGCAACGCAGGCGTTCCAGTTGTCGACGGCTGAGCTGGTCGCGATGTTGTTGTTCGCGAGCGGGAAAGTGTCTCGCCGTGGCGAACGAGTGATTGGCTGCGCCGTCGCGGATGTCCGGTGCACCCGGATTCCTGGCACTTGGGCGCTCGGGGGAGAGCGGAGCGTCATGGCGCTGGAACAATTCGCTGATCACAGGTTCGTGATGTTCGTCGAGGGCGTCGCTGCGCAACGGCATGAGCAGCGGTTCCTGGGGGAAACTCAGGCTGTCATCGGCCAATACCAGGACATGGCCGTCGCGGTGATGTTCGAAGTGATAGTGAATGCCTTCTTCCTCGCACAGTCGTTGCAGCAACGCCAGGTCGGTTTCTTCGTACTGGATGCAAAAAGGTCGCAGGGGGTAGTACCCGGTTGCCAGTTCAAAGCGATAGCTGCCGGCGGGCAACCCCTGTTCCTCCAGTAACTGGCACAGGATCATGGGCACGCTGGCGTGCTGGAAAACCCGCCGGCATCGTTGCCTATCCAGCGCCTGGATACGGGACACCAGCACCAGTTTGTAAGCGACCCGGTGCCCGCTTCGGTGTTCACAACTGGCGCTGTCCAGCACGCCATGAATGCCTTGGTCGTGGCCAAATTCGAGGAACGCCGGCTGGTGCAGCAATCGTTCAAGGTTCAGGGCCGGTGCCAGCCCGATCACCTCGATGTCGAATCGATAGGGCTGGTTGAGTGCTTCATGACCACTGAACCGGACCACCTGGAAACTCAGTTCGTCATCGAGAAGCGTCAGGGTGGCGGGACTTTCCTTTTCGTTGTGCATCGAACACGCTGCTGCCGTGGAATAGGGTGCAAAGCGTACGAAACCCCAGCGCATTGCGGGCAGGCTAAAGCGACATTTCCGAATTGCCCTACAACCGCTGGTGAAGATGTCGATACCAGTCGGGATTTTTTGGTCGATTGCCAACTTTAGGCCGTATAAACTTGCGCAAAGCGCCGGCCAATCGTTGTCTCGGCGCCACAGATGCCACAGATAAGAGAGTGAGAAATGGGCGCACAGTGGAAGGTTAAACACAAAGAAGCGGCAGCCAATGCCAAGGGCAAGATCTTCGGCAAACTGGTGAAAGAAATCACCATTGCTGCGCGTAACGGCGCTGATGTTGCTACCAACGCACACTTGCGTCTGGTCGTTGAACAGGCCAAGAAAGCCTCGATGCCCAAGGAAACACTGGATCGTGCCATCAAGAAAGGTGCGGGCCTGCTGGGCGAAACCGTGCAATACCATCGCGTGACGTATGAAGGGTTCGCCCCGCATCAGGTGCCCCTGATCGTTGAATGCGTGACCGACAACATCAACCGTACCGTCGCCGAGATCCGCGTGGCGTTCCGCAAGGGTCAACTGGGGGCTTCCGGTTCGGTGGCCTGGGACTTCAACCATGTCGGCATGATCGAAGCATCGCCGGACACCCCGGACGCCGATCCGGAAATGGCCGCCATCGAAGCCGGAGCACAGGATTTCGAACCGGGTGAAGACGGTGCAACCCTGTTCCTGACCGAGCCGACCGACCTCGACGCGGTACAGAAAGCCCTGCCGGAACAAGGCTTCACCGTGCTGTCGGCCAAACTGGGCTACCAGCCGAAAAATCCGGTCAGCGGCCTGAGCGACGAGCAGATGGCGGAAGTCGAAGCGTTCCTCGAAGGCCTTGATAACCACGACGACGTGCAGGACATGTTTGTCGGGTTGGCGGGTTAAGTCTTTGTGTCAATGACGGCTCTGTTGTCTGGCAGGCCGTCATCGTCGGATCGCCGCCCGGAGCAAGCTCGCTCCCACAGGTTTAGCGCTACCCTTGTGGGAGCGAGCCGGCTCCGGGCGGCGATCCGACGATTGACCGCGCAGCGGTCACATATTTTCCAGTTGCTCCACGACTTCGCTGAACCCCGGCCGCGCCAGCACTTGTGGCTGACAGCAACGCTGTTCCAGATCTTCCAGCACCCCACGCAGTTCATCGCTCAACCCCGAGTCGATCCGCTCCAGCAACTCCCCCAGCAACACCCCGAACGCCCGCACCTCGATCCGCTGCAAGGCACGGCTTTCAAGGCTGTCGGAAATCGCGTGGAACGACGCCGCACCAAAGTCCCCCAGCAAGCAATCCCCCTGTTCATTCCACAGAATGTTGTGCCCATAGAGGTCGCCGTGGGTGATGCCATGGCTGTGCAGGTGCTCGGCCACCGAGGCAATGCCTGAGGCAATGCGCAGCGCCACGGCAGCACTCAAGCGCAAGTCGTCGGGGTATATGTCGCGGCTGCACGACGCCAGGCTCGGCAGCGCGGCGAGGTTGCGGTAACTCGGTGCGATCAGTTGCATCACCAGCCCGGCGGTGTGCTGCGGGTGATCGACAATCCGCCCTTCGACGCGGATCAGGTTCGGGTGCAGGCCCGCGGTGATACAGGCGTTCATCTCGTGCAGTGGCGAACCGTCGCTGGTCATTTCGCCCTTGTAGAGCTTCACCGCAACGGCCATGGACGGCTGGTCGGCCGGTTGCCAGGTGGCCTGATGAATCACCCCCGACGCACCTTCCCCGAGTTTTTTCTCCAGACGCAATGCCGACCAGTCAATGCGCGGTGTGGCGTCGAGGGCCGCAGCATCGGCTTCGGTTTCCAGCGGGTTGCCGGCGTACGCCAGCCAGGTCAGGCTCGGCAATTCCAGCAGCCATTGCGGTAACCCGGTCAACTGGTTGGCAGCGATGCGGATCAGTTCCAGCCGGTGGCACTGGCGCAACGACTCCGGCAGCGCTTGCAAACGGTTGCCGGCAAGCATGAGCTTTTGCAGGAACGGGCGCTCTCCCAGTTCGCTCGGCAAGGTTTCGATGCAGTTATCGGTCAGGATCAGCCAGCGCAGCAGCGGTGGCAGCGCCGCTGCGGGCACGTGGGCGATGCGGTTGGCCTTGAAGCCGATCATCGTCAGTGCGGTGCATTGGCCCAGGCAGGCCGGCAACTCGGTGAAGCGGTTATCGGAACAGAACAGCACGCGCAAACGGGTCAGGCGATGCAGGTCCTGCGGCAGGTCGCTCAAGGCATTGCCGCTGAGGTTGAGCACTTCCAGCGAGTCCGCCAGATCGAAAATCTCCCGGGGGAACTCGGTGAGGCCTTCAACAAGATCCAGCCGCGTGATGCCTGACAACTCGCCGGCGCGCAATTGAGCAAGGGTATGCATGAACAGATTCGCTATTGATCAGGGAATAGGCGCGTGGCCCCGGAAATGCGCGACATGATAGCGGCAAAGTCGGGTGATCTGTCAGGCCGGTTCGCAGACTTCGACCAGTTGCCCCAATCGACTGCGGGTGCGCGCCAGATCAATGGCATCACCGTCCAGGCTTTCACGCAGGGCGTGCTGCCCGAGCAGCGTCAGGTGCTTGTCCTGGTCGTACAGCACGTCGATGAGGTTGATGAAGCGCTGTTGGGCGGCAATCGAGCATTCACCGAGCCGCGGCAGCTCATCGATGATCCAGCTATCGAAACGGCGGCACAGCTCCAGGTAATCCATCACGGCCGTAGGGTGTTCGCAAAGGTCGGCGAAAGTAAAACCGATGCGCCGCTCATCGCAGAAACGGGCCTGGAAATGCCGGGTGCCCACGGGTAGCGACACGGGCGGGGCGCCGCGATCCGGCAGATTCAATGACCGTCGCTGCACTGCGCTGGCCGGCCACACGTAATGGCCTTGGGTGAACAGTTGATGCGCGTGGCTTCGGACCTGGCTGCGATAGTCGTGCGGGCCGCCGACTTCCATCACCTGCATGCGCGCATTGATCAAGTCGATCACCGGTTTGAAGCGGGCGTGGTACAGCGGATTGGGCAGCAGGCCTTCGGGTGGGTAGTTGGAGGTGACCAGCAACAGGATGCCGCGCTGGAACAGCGCCTTGAACAACCGGTTGATGAGCATCGCATCACCGATGTCGTGCACATGGAACTCATCGAAACACAGCACCCGGCAATCGCTGAGCAGTGCGTCGAGGGTGATCTCCAGGGCGTCGGCACACTCGCGGTGTTCGAACATGCCCTGGTGCAGCTGGGCGAAAAACTGATGGAAGTGCAGGCGCTGTTTTTTTGCGAGGGGAATGGCCCGGAAAAACCCGTCGAGCAGCCAGCTTTTGCCGCGCCCCACGGCACCATGCAGGTAAAGGCCGGGAAGGAGGCTCGGCGCAGTGCCCGCCAGTATGCCTGCCTGCCGGGCCATGCAGTCGATCACGCGCTGTTGGCTGTGGCTGAGGGTGTAGCCCTGGAAGTGGGCCTGGTGACGGAAGTAGTCGCGGATGACTTGGCCCGCCGCGACGCTGCCGGCAGCCGGTGCCTGGCCGAAAAGGCGACGCAACGATTGCCAGCGCGATTTGATTCGCGAACGATTGGGCGGTCGAACGGCCACTGAGATATCACCTCTGGTGTGCGGGCAGGCTCTGCGAGCTGCGGCGGCATAGTGTAACCAGAGCAGGGAATTTGCTTCCAGCTGTGTGGGTGTGCGTCGGAGCAGTTCCGGCGGGGAACGTCCGCCGATACGACAGGTCACTTGGAAGGGCCTGTAGGAGCGAGCTTGCTCGCGAAAAACTCTGGATAACGCGGGCATTCAGGCAGCACGCGTTATCGTTGACGTCCATCGTCGGAACGCCGCCCGGAGCAAGCTCGCTCCTACAGGGGGGGTGGTGTTGTGGTCAGAACTGTGTGGTCTGCCTCAGCATCTGCGCCGCCGGCGTATCCGCCGGGCTGACCATCGCATAGTTGTAACCGCCCCCCGACCAATACTCGGCCTGCAACCCGCCATCGCTGCGACTGCCTCTTGGCAGCATGAAGTTTTTCGGTCCCGGTGGGCGCACGTAGAAGCTGATCTTTTGTCCCCTCAGGTTCTGGTAAACCACCATCGCCGCAGGCCCTTGATCGGTGCTGAGCAAGCGCCCGCTGACCGGTTTGAATCCGGCGCCGGTGAGGTCGGGCAAGCGATTGGCCCGGGTGAAATAGCGGTCGAGCCAGCCCTGCATGTCGCCGTCATCGCTGGCCTTGTAGTCCGCCGGCAGGATCTCTTGCTGGGCAATCAGGCGATAGGCTTGCAGGGCATCGGTCATTGGAAGCGGGGCGCCGACCAGGGTCATTTGCCGTGCCTGCCAGCCACTGAAACCGCCGACGCCGACAGCAATCAGCAGCACCGCGGCGCTGGCCAGGTGTCGGCGGGACTGGCGCTTGAGGCGCCGGCGAATCAGTGCCGGATCGAGGTTCGGGTTGGCCGGTTGCTGCAAGGCACCACCGAGGGCTGCGCGCAGTTGCTGGGCGTCCAGCTGCCAGGCACGCACTTGCGCGGACATTTCTGGATTGCTCGCCAGAAAAGTCTCGACCAGGCGTCGGTCGGCGTCGCTCAACTGGTGGTCGACATAGGCGTGCAGATCACGCTCGCTGGGGGGCATGCTGATCATTTGAGTCTCCGCAGGGAAGGGCGGTTGATTTCGCCATCGCTGAGTTGGCGCAGAGCCTGGCGAGCCCGGGACAGGCGGGACATCACGGTGCCAATGGGGACGTCGAGAATCTCGGCGACCTCTTTGTAACTCAAGCCTTCCACCGACACCCAGAGCAGCAGCGCGCGTTGCTCCGTGGGCAGTTGATCGAAGGCGTGGAGGGTGGATTGTGCCATCACGGTGCGTTCCACCGAGGGCTGGGTATCGTCACGCCCGATGAAGAATTCGAGCATGCGCGCATAACGCCGGGAGCGGCGGTGCGCATCGAGAAACTGCCGATAGAGAATCGAAAACAACCAGGCGCGCAAGTCGCCCTCGACACGTTTGCCGCCCCAACTCGACAGTGCTCGCTCCAGGCTCGCCTGTACCAGGTCGTCGGCGCTGCTGGTGTTGCGCGTCAACGACACGGCAAAGCGGCGCAATCCTGGAATGATTTCTCTCAGTTGTTCGTCGATATCGTTCATCAGGTTCTGACAAGTCTCTACGCTTGGGACTAGGAAGACGCCCCGTGCCGGAGGTTATTCCACGCTTGAAAAAATAAATACCGCGCGTGGGAATAATCCTGTGTGCGGTTCGTCTGCTTGATTCTTCTCACTTGTGGCCGATGGCCCTGGAGTCTTTCATGGTAGATCGATCATCACCGCCACCCCGGCCACCCTTGAGCGCGGCGAGCCTGACGTTGCGTCTGGCTGGCATTGCCGTGGTCCTTGCCGCAGTGGCCGGGGCGTTTGCCTACGTCAACGGTACCTTCGATCCACAGCGCCTGACCCCGAAGAAACTGATCAACGTGCTGGAAACCAACAACGGCGTGCATCCGGGTTTCCGTCGCAACCATGCCAAAGGCGTGTGCGTGATCGGGCATTTCGAGAGCAGTGGCGAGGCGCGCAGCTATTCCTCCGCTCAGGTGTTCAACGAAGCGCGGACCCCGGTGGTCGGGCGTTTCGCCTTGCCGGCCGGTAATCCCTATGCGCCGGACAGTGCCGTGCCGATTCGCAGCATGGCCTTGCGCTTCACTCAGGCCAACGGCCAGCAGTGGCGTACGGGGATGAACAGCATGCCGGTGTTCCCGGTGGGCACGCCCGAGGCGTTCTATCAATTGCAAAAAGCCCAGTCGCCAGACCCGGCCACTGGCAAACCGGACCCCAAGGCGGTACCGGCGTTTTTTGCTTCGCACCCGGAAGCCGCACCGTTCCTGGCCTGGATCAAAACCGCCAAGCCGTCGGCCAGTTACGTGACCGAAAACTACAACAGCGTCAATGCGTTCTACCTGGTCAACGCGGCGGGCCAGCGCCAGGCCGTGCGCTGGAACATGGTGCCGATGGCCCAGGACGCACCCGGGGCCACGGCACCGCAGGGCAGTGATTTTCTGGAGAAAGACCTGGCTCAGCGCATCGCCGCCGGCCCGTTGCGCTGGCAGTTGAACATCACCCTGGCCAACCCCGGCGATCCGGTCAACGACGCCAGCAAAGCCTGGTCCGAAGGGCGCAAGGTGTTGAACGCTGGCACCCTGGTGCTGGAAAAGACTCAGCCGCAACTCGACGGTGAATGCCGTGACATCAACTACGACCCGCTGGTGTTGCCTGCCGGGATCGAAGGTTCCGACGACCCGTTGCTCGCCGCTCGTTCAGCCGGTTACGCCAATTCCTACCTGCGTCGCACCAGCGAAGTCAGCCAGTTGCCCGCCGCCCAACAGGAGACCCGGCAATGAGCACCCAACCGAACCACTTCGCCCCGTTGGCGCGCCTGCTGCACTGGCTGATGGCGCTGATGATCATCGCCATGCTGTTCATCGGCGCCGGCATGGTCGCCTCGGTGTCCGAGCGGCATGAGTGGCTGATTCATCTGCACAAACCCTTGGGCATCGCGATCTTGCTCTTGGTGATCGTGCGGCTGGTGGTGCGCTTTTCCACCACGCAGCCACCGCTGCCGGCGGACCTGCCAAGTTGGCAGGCGCTGGCGGCCAAGGCGTCGCATGTCTTGTTGTATGCGTTGATGCTGGTTTTGCCGCTGCTGGGTTGGGCGATGATTTCGGCGTCGGGTGAGCCGGTAATGCTCAGCAGTTCGCTGCAACTACCGTCGATTGTGCCGGCGAACCCGCAGGTGTTTGCCTTCCTGCGCAAGGCGCACGGGTATCTGGCGTATCTGCTGTTTTTGACCGTGTTGCTGCATTTGGCGGCGGCGCTGTTTCACGGCTGGGTGCGCCGTGATGAGGTGCTGGACAGCATGTTGCGGGGTAGGGATCGCGGTTGAAAGCTGCCGATCAATCATTGTGGCGAGGGGGCAAGCCCCTCGCCACAGGTGGTCAGCGCAGGGTATCGACCATATCGGCCAGCGTGGTCAGCACATCCTTGCCCAGCTGTTTCGACCGCTTGCCCGACCAACCGGTTTCCACGTTCGGATGATTATCGTGATCCTTGAACGGCATTTCCAGGGTCAGCGACAGGCAGTCGTACTTCTGCCCGACGCTGTTGCAGGCCAGCGTCATGTTGGCTTTGCCCGGTTCGTCGCGGGTGTACCCGTGCTTGGTCTGGAAGTCCTTGGTGGTGTGCTTCAGATGGCTGCGGAAGTGCTCCTCGAGCTTTTCGATCCGCGGCGAGTAACCGGGGTTGCCCTCGCAACCGGCGGTGAATACGTGGGGGATTTCCTCGTCACCATGGACGTCGAGGAACATGTCGACGCCATACTTTTCCATCTGCTGCTGCACGAAAAAGACTTCCGGGCTGATTTCCTGGCTGGCGCTCTGCCAGGCGCGATTGAGGTCCTGGCCCATGGCGTTGGTGCGCAGGTGGCCGTGGAAAGCACCATCCGGGTTCATGTTCGGCACCAGGTACAGGTCGGCGCTGGCCAGCAGTTTGTTCAGTACCGGATCGTCCTGTTTTTCCAGGCGCTCGATCACGCCTTCCATGAACCACTCGGCCATGTGTTCGCCCGGATGTTGCTGGGCAATCATCCACACCTTGCGCCGGCCTTCGGCCCCGGTGCCTTTACGCAATAACTGGATGTCGCGACCTTCGACACTTTTGCCGGTGGCCAGCAACTCAGTGCCAGCCTTGCTCAGCGCCTGCTCGATCAGCCAGTCGTGGCGACCACGGCTGTAGGGTTCGAAGTAGGCGAACCAGGCGTGGGTCTGCTCGGCTTCGAGGCCGAAGCGCAGGCAGTCACCTTCAAAAATGGTCGGTACGCGGAACCAGTTGACGTGATCGTAGGACGCTACCGCCTGATAACCGGTCCAGGCCTTGTTATAGGAGGATTGGCTGGCATTGTTCAGGCGAAACCAGTGCTCCTGCCCGACATGCAGGCCGCTGGCCTTGAAGTGGAACCACTGGAAATGAGCACTGCGGGTGTCCGGGCGAATGGCCAGAAGCGGTCTTAGCGGGTCGCTGATGTCGATGACTTGGATGTTGCCGCTGTCGAAGTTGGCACTGATGTCGAAAGAGGATTTAGCCACGGCCATAATCGGGTCCTGAATATGATTTTTATGGCGGCTACTTTACACGCAAGAGTGGGGTGAAACCGAGGGAAATTGCGGGGTGCAGGGGGGGCGTCCTCCTTGACGCAGTCGCAGCTTAGAGATTGTGCGATTGATTCTCAAGTGCTATTTGTCGCTGGTTTGAACCAGTGATGGCGGGCTTCTCTTGCCGGGCGCCATTCTTTTGATATCATTCGCGCCATCGAATTTGCGACACCCAAAGACTTCATTAGCCTGAAGCCAACAGCCAGAAAACTGGCAAAAAAAGACCCGGCAAAAAGCCGGGTCAAAAACCGTGATTAGCCTGATGAGGAGATAGTCCAGGAGACCGACCTAAGGTCACCTGGTCCATCGACTGATCTCGCGATCAGTTGATGCAATAATAATCATTCTCGTTTGCAAGTCAAACGTTTTCACCTGCGCGATAGGAAAATTCTTTCCTCTCCTCTCGATTTACCTTCTCACCTCGACCGTTTTCATACTTCTCCAGCGAACGATCGACCATCGCTTTGGCCATGTCGATCATATGCACAGCCGAAAACGCCAGGTCGCGGTTTGCGCCTTGCAGGTGGCTGGCTGATTCATACGCGGTGGCGGCAGCACAGCGCAGCAGGTCCAAGGCATGAACCAGTGCCTCTTCGCCGTTAACATTGCGGTTCACATCAAAAAAACGCGGCTCGGCAACGTCCTCGGAAATAGCTGGTTTCAAGTAATAGTCCAGCGCGCGTTGTGCAGCCGCTGAGCCTTGGGGCGAGGTGAGGGTGGTGTCGATTTGCATGTCCGACAGGTCATTGGCGGGTGGGTTCATGGTGATGGCAAGCTCCGTGTTAGATTCAGATCCGTGAATTGATACTAGTACGAACTGTATTTGTGACGATAATTTAAATACTACAACTTGTGTTTTGATGGCCGGAGTCACCCACGTATCGTGCCGCACATGGATAAATGGATCGAATTGGTCAAGGCCAAGATGAGTGAACTCAAAATCACTCAAGAGATACTCGCCGAGCGCCTCGGGATGTCCCAGGGCGGCATTGGCCATTGGCTCAACAAACGTCGTGAACCCGGCATCGAAGACATGAATCGTGTGCTGCGGGCGCTGGGCCTCGAGTTTCTCGAGGTGGCGCTGGTGATCCGGGAACCGCAGGCGTCAACCGACGACGAAATCCCCCTGACACAGAAGTACAACCCGTACTTTCGCTACCCGATCAGTGACTGGCGTGAACCGGCCGAAGTGCGCGACGGCGAAGTCGCGGTGTACGCAAAGGGGCGTTCTGAACTGTCCGATTACCACGCTCGGGGGGCGGCGTTCTGGTTGAGAGTGGCAGGTGATGCGATGACCGCACCCAATGGCATCAGCATCCCGGAAGGCATGCTGATTCTGGTGGACCCGGCCGTGGAAGCCGTGCCTGGCAAACTGGTCATTGCCCAGTGGCCGGACAGCGCCGAAGCCACGTTCCGCAAGTTGATCGAAGAGGGCGGGCAGCGTTACCTGGTCCCGCTCAATCCGACGTATCCGAAAGCCTTGTACACCGACGAATGTCGAATCATCGGCGTAGTGGTTCAGGCAACGACCAAGTTTTGATCAGATCGGTCCTCGCGAGGCGTAGGACCGATCTTCATTTCACGCTTCTTCCAGTTCGACCAGCGCACTGCCTTCGCTGACCATCTCGCCTTCCTGGCAATACAGCGCCTTGATCACCCCGGCATGGGGTGCGCGGATGCTGTGCTCCATTTTCATCGCTTCCAGCACCACCAGTTGCGCCCCGGCTTCGACCGTTTGCCCGGCCTCCACCAACACGCGCACGATGCTGCCGTTCATCGGTGCGGTCAGCCCGCCGTGATGGCTATGGCTGGCCTCGACGGCGCTGATCGGGTCGTAAGCCTCGATGCGGCGCAACTCGCCATCCCACTGCAAATACACATACTCGCCACGGCGTATTGCGCGGTGTTGACGGCGTACACCAGCCTGCTCGGTCAGCAACTGCTCGCCCTTGAGTCGAGCGCTGTGGGCATCGATGTCGCCCAGCGTCAGCGCCCGGTCCTGGCCTTCACAACTCAAGTGAAGGGTGATTTCTCTCGGCAAACCGGCACGCAGCCCATTACCCGCCGCCCATGGCGAACTCGGATCATCGGCACGGGTTGCAGGCGGCTGGCTCTGGGCAAACGCCTGAGCAGCGGCCTGCCAGAAATCATCGCTGAGTTGCGCTGGCGTCGGCAGCAACTGTTCCTGATAGCGCGGAATGAATCCGGTATCCAGTTCGGCAGCGGCAAATGCCGGGTGGCCGATGATGCGCCGCAGGAAATTGATGTTGGTCTTCAGACCGCCGATGGCGAATTCGTCCAGCATGCTCAGCAGGAGCAAGCGCGCCTGTTCACGGTCCTCGCCCCAGGCAATCAGCTTGCCGAGCATCGGGTCGTAGAACGGCGAAATTTCATCGCCCTCTTCAACGCCGCTGTCCACTCGGCGCCCCGGCCCCTGGGCGGATTCGCGATAAAGCTCCAGGCGACCGGTCGCCGGCAGGAAATCATTGCCCGGATCTTCGGCATACAGCCGCACTTCGATCGCGTGCCCCACCAGTGGCACCTGATCCTGAGTGATCGGCAACGCTTCGCCGCGTGCCACGCGAATTTGCCAGGCCACCAGGTCGAGGCCGGTGATGGCTTCGGTAACAGGGTGTTCCACTTGCAGGCGGGTGTTCATCTCCATGAAGAAGAACTCGCCACGCGCATCCAGCAAAAATTCCACGGTGCCGGCGCCGACATAACCGATGGCCTGGGCTGAACGCACGGCGGCCTCACCCATGGCGCGACGCAGTTCCGGGCTCAGGCCTGGTGCCGGGGCTTCTTCGACGACTTTCTGGTGCCGCCGCTGAATCGAGCAGTCACGTTCGTTGAGGTACAGGCAGTTGCCGTGCTGGTCGGCGAACACCTGGATTTCCACGTGACGTGGCTTGAGCAGGTATTTTTCCACCAGCATCCGCGAATCGCCGAACGACGATTGTGCCTCTCGCTGTGCCGAGGCCAGGGCTTCGGCCAGTTGGCTGACGTCCTCGACCACTTTCATGCCTTTGCCGCCGCCACCCGCGGTGGCCTTGAGCAGCACCGGGTAGCCGATGCGCTCGCAGGCGGCGCGGAAGGTTTCCAGGTCCTGGGCTTCGCCGTGATAACCGGGCACCAACGGCACGCCGGCGGTTTCCATCAAGGCCTTGGCGGCGGATTTGCTGCCCATGGCGTCGATGGCCGAGGCAGGCGGGCCGAGGAATATCAGACCGGCGCTTTCAATGGCGCGGGCGAACCCGGCGTTTTCCGACAGAAAGCCGTAGCCGGGGTGAATCGCCTGGGCGCCACTGGCCTTGGCGGCGGCAATCAGTTTGTCGATTTGCAGGTAGCTGTCGGCGGCTTTGCTGCCACCGAGGTCGACACGAATATCGGCTTCGCGGCTGTGCCGGGCGTCACGGTCGGTGGCGCTGTGCACGGCCACGGTCGTCAGGCCCAGCGCCTTGGCGGTACGCATCACCCGGCAGGCGATTTCGCCACGGTTGGCCACCAGCAGGGTGGTGAGGACTGGTGCGCTCATCAGCGGGGCTCCTTGGTGGTTTCGGCTTGCCAGCTCGGCGGACGTTTTTGCAGGAAGGCGCGCAGGCCTTCCTGGCCTTCCGGGCTGACGCGGATGCGGGCGATTGCGTTTTCGGTGTAGCGGCGCAATGCCGGGGTCAGTGAGCCGTCGCCGACTTCGCGCAACAGCTCCTTGCTGGCGCGCATCGCGGCCGGGCTGTTGAGCAGCAGGTTGTCGATCCACTGCTCGACTTTCTGTTCCAGTTCGGCACTTGCATAGCTTTCCGACAACAGACCGATTTCCCGTGCCCGTTGCCCGCCGAAGCGCTCCGCGGTCAAGGCATAGCGACGAGTAGCGCGCTCGCCGATGGCTTGCACCACGAACGGACTGATCACCGCCGGCGCAAGGCCGATGCGCACTTCCGACAGGCAGAACTGCGCGTCATCGGCACCGATGGCCATGTCGCAGCAACTGATCAGGCCCAGCGCGCCGCCAAAGGCCGCGCCTTGTACCACGGCCAGGGTCGGAACTTTCAGTTTGGCCAGGTTGTACATCAACTCCGCCAGTTCCCGGGCGTCATCAAGGTTGGTGGCGTAATCGAGTTCGGCCGATTGCTGCATCCAGGCCAGGTCGGCGCCGGCGCTGAAATGTTTGCCGCGGCCGCGCACGATCAGAAATCGCAGGCTGGCATCGCTGGCGACTTTGTCGAGGGCGAGGATCAGCTCGCGGATCATTTCGGCATTGAAGGCGTTGTTCTTTTCTTCACGGCTGAGCCACAGGGTGGCAAAACCACGCGGGTCGGTCAGCAGTTCGAGGGTGTTGAAGTCGCTCATATTGTCCGTCTCCACAATTCTGTTCTTCTGTAGGAGCGAGCAAGCTCGCGATGATCTTGAGGACGCCGCTGGGTGTCAGGCTTTCAGCGTTATCGTTGACGACCATCGCGAGCGAGCCCGCCCCTACAAAAAATCACATCCGGAACACGCCGAAGCGGCTCGGTTCGATTGGCGCGTTCAACGACGCGGACAAGGCCAGGGCCAGTACGTCGCGGGTCTGGGCCGGGTCAATGACGCCGTCGTCCCACAAGCGAGCACTGGAGTAGTAGGGGTGACCCTGTTCTTCGTACTGGTCGAGGATCGGTTGCTTGATCTCGGCTTCCTGCTCGGCACTGAAACCATGGCCGCTGCGTTCGGCCTGTTCGCGCTTGACCTGCACCAGAACACCGGCAGCCTGTTCGGCGCCCATCACGCCGATGCGTGCGTTCGGCCACATCCACAGGAAACGCGGATCGTAGGCGCGGCCACACATGCCGTAGTTACCGGCGCCGAAGCTGCCGCCGATGATCACCGTGAACTTCGGCACCTTGGCGCAAGCCACCGCCGTCACCAGCTTCGCGCCGTGCTTGGCAATACCGCCGGCCTCGTATTTCTGGCCGACCATGAATCCGGTGATGTTCTGCAAGAACAGCAACGGAATGCCGCGCTGACAGGCCAGCTCAATAAAGTGCGCGCCTTTCTGCGCCGCTTCAGCGAAGAGAATGCCGTTGTTGGCGAGGATCGCGATCGGGTAACCGTGCAGGTAAGCAAAACCGCAGACCAGCGTTGTCCCGAACAGCGCCTTGAACTCGTCGAACACCGATCCGTCCACCAGTCGCGCAATCACTTCGCGCACGTCAAATGGTTGCTTGGCGTCGGCCGGGACCACACCGTACAACTCGTCACTGCTGTAGAGCGGGGCGATCGGCGTGCGTTGCTGAACCTCACCTTGCTTGCGCCAGTTGAGGTTGGCGACGCTGCGGCGCGCCAGTGCCAGAGCGTGCTCGTCGCTCTCGGCGTAATGGTCGGCCACCCCGGAAATCTTGCAATGCACATCGGCCCCACCGAGGTCTTCGGCACTGACCACCTCACCGGTCGCGGCCTTCACCAGCGGCGGGCCGGCGAGGAAGATCGTCGCTTGTTCGCGGACCATGATTGCTTCGTCGGCCATCGCCGGCACATACGCGCCGCCAGCGGTGCAGGAGCCCATGACCACGGCAATCTGCGGAATGCCCATGGCGCTCATGTTGGCCTGGTTGAAGAAGATCCGCCCGAAGTGCTCGCGGTCCGGAAACACTTCATCCTGACGCGGCAGGTTGGCACCGCCCGAATCCACCAGATAGATACACGGCAGGTGATTCTGCTGGGCGATGGTCTGGGCGCGCAGGTGTTTTTTCACCGTCAGTGGGTAATACGAGCCACCTTTTACCGTGGCGTCGTTGGCGACGATCATGCATTCGACGCCTTCCACGCGGCCAATCCCGGCAATCACGCCAGCCGCTGGAACGTCTTCGCCATACACCTCATAGGCCGCCAGTTGACTGATTTCCAGAAACGGAGAACCCGGATCCAGCAAGCGGTTGATGCGCTCGCGGGGCAGCAATTTACCCCGCGAGGTGTGGCGTTCCTGAGCCTTCGGGCCGCCACCTTGTGCCACTTGCGCGAGCAGGGTGTGCAGGGCATCGACCTGTTTGAGCATCGCCGCGCTGTTGGCGGCGAACTCCGCTGAACGAGGGTTGAGCTGGGTATGCAGGATAGCCATGGGCAGCTCCGTTTAGCGGGTTTCGTTGAACAGTTCGCGACCGATCAGCATGCGACGGATCTCACTGGTGCCGGCGCCGATTTCGTACAACTTGGCGTCACGTAGCAGACGGCCGGCCGGGAATTCGTTGATGTAGCCGTTGCCACCGAGAATCTGGATCGCGTCGAGGGCCATTTGCGTGGCACGTTCGGCGGAATAGAGAATTACCCCGGCGGCGTCCTTGCGCGTGGTTTCGCCGCGCTCGCAAGCCTGGGCCACGGCGTACAGGTAGGCGCGGCTGGCGTTGAGTTGGGTGTACATGTCGGCGACTTTGCCCTGGATCAGCTGGAATTCGCCGATGCTCTGGCCGAACTGCTTGCGGTCGTGGATGTACGGCACGATCAGGTCCATGCACGCCTGCATGATCCCGGTCGGGCCACCGGACAGGACAACGCGCTCGTAGTCGAGGCCGCTCATCAGCACTTTCACGCCGCCGTTGAGCACGCCGAGAATGTTTTCTTCCGGCACTTCGACGTCATCGAAAAACAGCTCGCAGGTGTTCGAACCACGCATGCCGAGCTTGTCGAACTTATTGCTGCGGCTGAAGCCTTTCCAGTCGCGCTCGACGATGAAGGCGGTGATGCCGTGAGGGCCTTTTTCCAGGTCGGTCTTGGCGTAGATCACATAGGTGTTGGCGTCCGGACCGTTGGTGATCCAGGTCTTGCTGCCGTTGAGCACGTAGTGATCGCCGCGTTTATCGGCACGCAGTTTCATCGAGACCACGTCGGAACCGGCATTCGGTTCGCTCATGGCCAATGCGCCGATGTGCTCGCCGCTGATCAGCTTCGGCAGGTATTTGGATTTCTGTTCGTGATTGCCGTTGCGATTGATCTGGTTGACGCAGAGGTTGGAGTGGGCGCCATAGGACAACGCCACCGAGGCCGAACCACGGCTGATTTCTTCCATGGCCACCACGTGGGCCAGGTAACCCAGGCCGGCACCGCCGTACTCTTCCGGCACAGTAATGCCCAGCAGGCCCATGTCGCCGAATTTGCGCCACAGGTCGGCGGGGAACAGGTTGTCGGTGTCAATCTGAGCGGCGCGCGGGGCGATCTCTTTGGCGACGAAGGACTGAACCTGATCGCGCAGCATGTCGATGGTTTCACCGAGGGCAAAGTTCAGGGATGGATAGCTCATGGGTCACCTTTTGGCTTTTTTGTCGGTTGGTGAGACAGTCAATCAGTTCTCACCTTTACGTTAACGTAAACCTGTGACGAATGGCTGTCAATCACCCTTTACGTTAACGTCAACTTGAGCGAGAGTAGAGGCAGTTCAAGATAGAACGCGGACGAACCTTGTGGGAGCGAGCTTGCTCGCGATGAACTTAAAGGCGACGCATTTTTCAGGCAGTACGCGTCATCGTTGACCTCCATCGCGAGCAAGCTCGCTCCTACAGGTAACCGCGAGTAGCCCATTAATAAAGACAATAGGGGTCGTCATGGATCAACCCAGTGCAAGCCCGCAACGCAGTTACACCCGTGGTTCCCAGGACAAAGCCTTGCTGGCGATGACTATCGGCCAGGCGTTCGACAACACGGTTGCGCAGTACCCGGACGGGGAGGCGCTGGTGGTGCGCCATCAACAGCTGCGTTACACCTGGCGGCAATTGGCCGAGGCCGCGGACCTTCACGCCAGAGCACTGCTGGCGTTGGGGCTGCAAGCCGGGGACCGCCTCGGCATCTGGGCGCCGAACTGTGCGCAGTGGTGCATCAGCCAGATTGCCACCGCGAAAATCGGCGTGATTCTGGTCAACATCAATCCCGCGTATCGCAGTTCCGAACTCGAATACGTACTGAAGCAATCCGGTTGCCAATGGCTGGTATGCGCCGGGGCCTTCAAGACCTCGAACTACCACGCGATGCTGCAAGGCCTGGTGCCGGAACTGGCCGAGCAATCCATCGGCAAGTTGCACAGCGAGCGGTTGCCGGAGTTGCGGGGTGTCGTCAGCCTGGATGCGCAGCCACCGTCGGGGTTCCTGCCATGGTCGCAACTGGCCGATCTGGCGGGCAGCGTGACGCTCGAGCAACTGCATGAGCGTCAGGACAGCCTGCATTTCGATCAGCCGGTGAATATCCAGTACACCTCCGGCACCACCGGTTTCCCCAAGGGCGCGACCCTCAGCCACTACAACATCCTCAACAATGGCTACATGGTCGGCGAAAGCCTGGGCCTGACGGCGGCCGATCGCCTGGTGATCCCGGTGCCGCTGTATCACTGCTTCGGCATGGTCATGGGCAACCTCGGCTGCATCACCCATGGCAGCACAATGATTTATCCGAATGACGCGTTCGATCCGCTGCTGACCCTCAACACTGTTGCCGAAGAAAAGGCCACGGCGTTGTACGGGGTTCCAACCATGTTCATCGCCATGCTCGATCAGCCGCAACGCGCGGAATTCGACCTGTCGAGCCTGCGCACCGGGATCATGGCGGGCGCAACATGTCCTATCGAAGTGATGCGCCGGGTCATCAGCGAAATGCACATGAGTGAAGTGCAGATTGCCTACGGCATGACGGAAACCAGCCCGGTGTCGTTGCAGACCGGTCCGTCGGACGATCTGGAACTGCGCGTCACCACGGTCGGGCGCACCCAGCCGCAACTGGAAAGCAAGATCATTGACGAGGCGGGCAACCTGGTACCCCGTGGCACCATCGGTGAGCTGTGTACCCGTGGCTACAGCGTGATGCTCGGCTACTGGAACAACCCGCAAGGTACAGCAGAAGCCATCGATCAGGCAGGCTGGATGCACACCGGCGACCTGGCGAGCATGAACGATGAGGGGTACGTGTGCATTGCCGGGCGCAACAAGGACATGATCATCCGCGGCGGTGAGAACATTTACCCGCGGGAGCTGGAAGAGTTTTTCTTCACTCATCCGGCTGTTGCGGATGTTCAGGTGATCGGCATTCCCTGCTCGCGCTACGGCGAAGAGATCGTCGCCTGGATCAAGTTCCACCCCGGCCACAGCGCCACCGAGCAAGAGCTGCAAACCTGGTGCAAGGAGCGCATCGCGCACTTCAAGACGCCGCGCTACTTCAAGTTCGTCGAGGAGTTTCCAATGACCGTGACCGGCAAGATCCAGAAATTCCGGATGCGCGAGATAAGCGTTGCGGAGCTCAAAGCGAAGCTGTAGGAGCTGGCTTGCCAGCGAAGGCGGAGGGTCATTCAGCATTCATGTTGACTGGTCTGCCGCCATCGCGAGCAAGCTCGCTCCTACAGGGGGCGGTGTAAAACCTGAATGTCAGACAGCACAAAGGGGAGCCGAAGCTCCCCTTTAATTTGTCGTTGCGCGTGCTCTTTTTTTATTATTGAGGGTCGGTCTGTTTTTGTTTTTGGCAACCGTTGCCCTTTACCGCTGTTTTTGGCGATCCCCATCCGGGATCAAGAGCAAACGTATTTTTTTGAGCGCTGATCTACTTTTTCGCCAAGCGATCCAACCAGTTCGGGAGCTACCTGAAGGTAGTTTTATTGTTCTCTGTCCGGTTGCGGGTCACTCCGAAAAGCACCCTGAAAAGCACATCTTCTCCAAAAAAATCTGTTAGCTGCGTCTCTGCCGTGTTGTTTTTGTTATGTCAGAGTCGTTACGTCTTGTTTTTATTAGGTTTGTCGCAATTTTTTTATTCTTGTTGTGCGAGAGAGATAGCAGGAGCCGTGCCAACTTTTAAAAAGCCTTTAAAATCAACGACTTGTAGATTTGTAGGGTTTTTCGCCTCAGGCAAAACCCTACATTTTGTTTCCGTGTTACTCGCCTGCGCCCACGTTTGAGTCTGCGCGGTAACACCCGGACACACTCAGCGTACTCACTGTGCGCTGCGCGCCTTGGCCACGCGGGAACCGGTAGGGCGACCCAATACTGTGCAAATCTGCTGACCGGCGAGCATCAAGGCGTCGAGATCGATCCCGGTGTCGATACCCAGGCCGTTGAGCAGGTAAACCACGTCTTCGGTCGCGACGTTACCGCTGGCGCCCTTGGCATAGGGGCAGCCGCCCAGGCCAGCGATGGAGCTGTCGAACACCGAGATGCCTTCCAGCAGACTGGCGTAGATGTTGGCCACAGCCTGACCGTAGGTGTCATGGAAGTGCCCCGCGAGGTTTTCCCGGGGGACATCCTTTGATACCACTTCAAACATCTTGCGGGTTGCGCCAGCGGTGCCGGTGCCGATGGTGTCCCCCAGCGAGACCTCATAGCAGCCCATGGCATAGAGCTCGCGAGCGACTACGGCAACTTGCTCCGGTGCGACGTTACCTTCATAGGGGCAGCCCAGCACACAGGACACATACCCGCGCACGGTTACCCCGTGTTGTCTGGCGGCGTCCATGATCGGCCCGAAACGCTCCAGGCTCTCGCTGATCGAGCAATTGATGTTGCGTTGGGAAAAAGCTTCGGATGCCGCCGCGAACACCGCCACTTCCTTGACTCCGGCGGCGAGGGCATCTTCGAAACCGCGCAGGTTGGGAGCGAGCGCGCCATACACCACACCCGGTTTGCGCTGGATCTGCGCGAAGACATCGGCGGAACCGGCCATCTGCGGCACCCACTTGGGTGAAACGAAACTGCCGACTTCTATATAGCCCAGGCCCGCGGCCGTGAGCGCGTCGACCAGTTGCACCTTGTCGGCGACGCTGATGGGCTGGGCTTCGTTCTGCAGGCCGTCGCGTGGGCCGACTTCGACAATGCGTACGTGGGTGGGGAGGGACATGGGCTTCGACCTGTGCTGATTGTCTGAATGTGCAAAAAACCTGTAGGAGCGAGCTTGCTCGCGATGGACTCCCAGGCACCGCGTTTATCCAGCAGACACGCGTTATCGTTAACGGCCATCGCGAGCAAGCTCGCTCCTACAGAGGGCGGTGTGGATTTACTGAATTGATTCCTGGCTTTTGAGCGTCTGCTCCAGCGCTTGCACGCAGCGTTCTTCGGCAGTATCCAGCTCCAGTTTCATCTGTTCGATGTCCAGCAACTGCTGCTCAAGCTGCTCACGGCGCTCGCTGATTTTCGCCAGCATGCTGTGCAGTTGCTTGGTGTTACCGCTGGACGGGTCGTAAAGCTCGATCAGCTCGCGGCATTCAGCCAGCGAGAAACCGATGCGTTTGCCCCGCAGGATCAGCTTCAGACTGACCTTGTCGCGGGGCGAGTAAATGCGTTCCTGGCCACGGCGCTCAGGGCTGAGCAGGCCTTGCTCTTCATAAAAGCGAATGGCCCGGGTGGTGATATCGAGCTCGCGGGCGAGATCGGAAATGCTGTAGGTCTGGCTGCTCATGGGCGCGCTCGCAAAAGGTCATGGCGCTAAGCTAATGGCAGGTTGACGTTTACGTCAAGGGGCAGGGGTTTTCTGTGTGCTGACGGGCCTCATCGTCGGATCGCCGCCCGGACCAAGCCCGCTCCCACAAGGATCTTGGTCATGCACAAAATTGGGTACACCGAAATTCTTTGTGGGAGCGGGCTTGCCCGCGATCAAGGACACCTCGGTATCAAGCCTTAAACCTTCTCGAGCTTTTTCTCCTGCGCCGTCACCTGCTGGCACAACTCGATCATCTGCTCGCGCATCCAGCGGTTCGCCGGGTCCTGGTCGGTGCTTTCGTGCCAGTACAGGTGGGTTTCCACCGGTGGCACATCATTGACCGGCAGGTAGAAGGCGTGCAGGTCGTTGCGGCGGGCGAAACGTTCCGGCACGGTCATGACCATGTCCGTCTGCTGCAACACTTGCGAGGCCATCAGGTAATGCTGGGAGCGCAGGGCGATCTTGCGCTGGATGCCCATCTTGCCCAGCGCCAGGTCGACATAACCAAGGCCACTGCGGCGGCTGGAAATATGGATGTGGGTCAGGCTCAGGTAATCATCCAGCGTGAGCTTCTCCTTGCCCGCCAGCGGATGCCCCTTGCGCATGGCGCACACGTAGCGGTCTTCCATCAACTTGACGTGACGTACCTGCGGGTCGGTGTTGAGCGGCGCATCGACCGCGAAGTCGAGGCGTCCGGCCGCCAGTTCCTTGGTGGTTTCGCGACGTTTGGACAGGAAGCTTTCGATGATCACCGTCGGTGCCAGGCGGCGCAGGCGCTGGAACAGCGGCGGCAGGATCACCGCTTCGGTGAGGTCGGTCATGCTGATGCGGTAGGTCTTGACCGCTTGCTGCGGGTTGAAAATGCGGCTTTCCTGCACCGACACGCGCAGCAGCGAGAGCGCGTTGCGTACCGGACCGATGATGTTCTGGGCCATGGGCGTCGGCACCATGCCCTGGGCGGTGCGCACGAACAGCGGGTCGTTGAAGGTCTCGCGCAGACGCGCCAGCGCATTCGACACCGCCGGTTGGGTGATGCCGACGATTTGCCCGGCGCGGGTCAGATTGGCTTCGGTGTAGATCGCGTCGAAGACGATGAAAAGGTTGAGATCGACCTTGCTCAGATTCATTACGCGGGCTCTCTTATTGTGTGGGCGGACGGACCGTGACGATCAGTCGATCATATATCGGTGATGAATGTTAATACACGCCGAGAATAGGCTAGGTAAATTATCAACGCTGTTCTAGCATCGATTGCATGATCTAAACAACCTCCCCCAAGAAGGTATCTCGCTCATGGATTTCGCTTATTCGCCCAAGGTTCAGGAACTGCGCGAGCGCGTGACTGCGTTCATGGACACCTACGTTTATCCCGCCGAAGCCGTGTTCGAACGCCAGGTCGCCGAAGGCGATCGCTGGCAGCCGACCGCGATCATGGAGGAGCTCAAAGTCAAGGCCAAGGCCGAAGGCCTGTGGAATTTGTTTCTGCCTGAGTCCGAACTGGGTGCGGGCCTGACCAACCTCGAATACGCGCCGCTGGCGGAAATCATGGGCCGCTCGCTGCTGGGGCCAGAGCCGTTCAACTGCTCGGCACCGGACACCGGCAACATGGAAGTGCTGGTGCGTTACGCCAACGAAGAGCAGAAACAACGCTGGCTCGAACCTTTGCTGCGCGGCGAGATCCGCTCGGCATTCGCCATGACCGAACCGGATGTCGCATCCTCCGATGCCACCAACATGGCCGCCCGTGCGGTGCGCGATGGCGACGAGTGGGTGATCAATGGCAAGAAATGGTGGACCTCGGGTGCTTGCGACCCGCGCTGCAAAATCCTGATTTTCATGGGGCTGAGCAATCCGGACGGGCCACGTCACGCCCAGCACTCGATGATTCTGGTGCCGGTGGACACCCCCGGGGTAAAAATCCTGCGTCCGCTGCCGGTGTTCGGCTACGACGACGCTCCCCACGGTCACGCCGAGGTGCTGTTCGAGAATGTCCGGGTGCCGTACGAAAACGTCTTGCTGGGCGAAGGCCGTGGCTTCGAAATTGCGCAAGGTCGCCTTGGCCCGGGCCGGATTCACCACTGCATGCGTTCGATCGGCATGGCCGAACGAGCACTGGAACTGATGTGTAAACGCTCGGTGAGCCGTACGGCATTCGGCAAACCATTGGCGCGGCTGGGCGGTAACGTCGACAAGATCGCCGATTCGCGGATGGAGATCGACATGGCACGCCTGCTGACACTGAAGGCGGCGTACATGATGGACACGGTTGGCAACAAAGTGGCCCGCAGCGAGATCGCGCAGATCAAGGTCGTCGCGCCAAACGTTGCGTTGCGCGTGATCGACCGGGCGATCCAGATCCATGGCGGGGCAGGGGTTTCCAACGATTTCCCGCTGGCCTACATGTACGCGATGCAGCGCACCCTGCGCCTGGCCGACGGCCCGGACGAAGTGCACCGTGCGGCGATTGGCAAGTTCGAGATCGGCAAGTATGTGCCGAAGGAAATGATGCGTAGCAGCCACTGACAGGCACCGCGTTATCGTTCATCGCGGGCAAGCCCGCTCCCACAGGTTCGGTGCAGTCCTTGTGGGAGCGGGCTTGCCCGCGATGGCGTCAGCCGATTCAACACAGCAACACCAGATTCAATACACCCAAACCTCAACCCGCCGATTCCTGATCCTTCCCTCATCGGCGCTATTGGCCGCTACCGGCATTTCGGCACCGAATCCACGAATCTCGCGAAACACCACGCCGCTCTTCACCAACTCCCGCCGTACCGCCATGGCCCGCAGTTTCGACAACAGGTCGGCGCGCGCCGGGTCGCTCTTGGCATCGCCAAAGCCCACCAGCGTGACCTGCCCATCGGTCTTGCCGTGCTGCTTTATATAGTCGAGCACCCGCCACAGGTCCTGTCGGGCCTTGTTGTCCAGGGTGGCGCTGCCTTCCTCGAAACGGAAGTTCACCGACAGCCGTTGCGCGTGACGGCTCAGCGCCTGATAACCCTCGGGCATCAACGCGTTGGGGGTAACGGCCATGGCCTGGACGGTTTGGGCAATAAAGCCGTTGGCGGCCACGATGGCTTGACCGCCAGTGCTTTGGGCAAAGGCCACCAGGGCTTTGGCCCAGGGATTTTGTTCGTTGGGTGGCAGGTAGAAAAACAATCGGCGGGACAGTGGATAGTCTTCCGTGGCAATCAGGCTATTGAGCGGCAGCATGGCTTGCGATTGACCGTCGACAATGGCCACGGCCTTGGCCTGGCGCACGTAGGGTAAACCGATGAAGCCGATGCCTTGTGGGTCTGCGCTGACCGCATCGGACAGTTGTTCGCTGGATTCGAAACGTTTCGCCGCGCTGCCGAGTTTTTTCCCGCGACCACTGAGGACCAGTTCCTTGAAGGTGTCGTAGGTCCCGGACCGATCATCCCGCGCATACAGATGAATCGGCCCACCGTGGCCGCCGACGTCTTCCCAGGTCGTCACTTCGCCACTGAAGATGCGCGCCAGTTGCACGGTGTCGAGTTGATTCAGCGGATTGTCCGGGTGAAGGATGATCGCCAGGCCGTCGATGGCGATGACCTGTTCGGCGCTCGGGCTTTTCAGGTCCCCGAGCGATTGCAGGCTGGCCAGTTCGCTGTCCTTGATCGGGCGCGATGAAGCGGTCAGGTCGGCACTGGCTGTTTTCAACGCGGTGAAACCGGTGCTGGAGCCATGGGCTGCCACTTCAACCACGACCCGACGGCCCTGAAGGGTTTCGCCGACAATGCGCAGTTCGTTGGCGGTGTCCGGGGTTTCGCGGTGAATCCTGCGCAGGCCCTGTGCGCTCAGCAACCCTTCGACCAGCGCCGGCCCCAATGCCGCACCGATGGTGTTGGAGCCGTGAATGCGCAGCACCGGGCCGTGTTCGGGTGTCGGCAAGTCGCCGGCCGAGGCGGCTTGCGGCAAGCCCATGCACAGCATTAACAGGAACAACACGCGCAGCATCATGCCGGCACCTTATAGAGCCAAAGGAGGTGTCGGGAGATTAAGTCAGTAAGGTTTCCGAAAAATGACACTTTGCAAATGTGGGAACGAGTCTGCTCGCGATGGGGCCATCACATTCAATGTCGATGTTGAATGTAAGACCGCTATCGCGAGCGAGCTCGCTCCTACAGGGGGTTGATGTGGCCGTTGGACGTTAGCTCAACTCAAGCCAGATCGGCGCATGGTCCGAAGGTTTTTCCATGCCGCGCAGCTCGTAGTCCACCCCGGCGGCCTTCACCCGTGGCAGCAAGCCGTGGGAGGCGAGGATCAGGTCGATACGCAGGCCACGCTTGGGCTCGTCTTCAAAGCCACGGCTGCGGTAGTCGAACCAGCTGAAGGTGTCGGTCACGTCCGGGTTCAAGTGACGGAAACTGTCGACCAGGCCCCAGTTTTTCAGGCGGGCCATCCACTCGCGCTCTTCCGGCAGGAAGCTGCATTTGCCGGTTTTCAGCCAGCGCTTCATATTGTCCGGGCCGATGCCGATGTCGCAGTCTTCCGGGGAAATGTTCACATCGCCCATC
This sequence comes from Pseudomonas sp. GM55, assembly GCF_000282395.1. Lineage (NCBI taxonomy): Bacteria > Pseudomonadati > Pseudomonadota > Gammaproteobacteria > Pseudomonadales > Pseudomonadaceae > Pseudomonas > Pseudomonas sp. GM55. The sequence continues at coordinate 57,111 of NZ_AKJJ01000091.1, forward strand.
ACCACCAGTGGCTGGTCGTTCTTGAACTGGCTTTCCAGCAATTGCTGCAAATCGTTGTAAAAGCGTTCCTTGGCGGGGAATTTGGTCGGGTGGTCGCGGCTTTCGCCCTGCGGGAAATAACCGTTCATGATGGTCACCGGCACGCCGTTGGCGTCGGCGAAGGTGCCCCAGATGAAACGCCGTTGGGCGTCTTCTTCGTCGGTGGCGAATCCTTTATGCAGGGCCAGCGGCTCCTGGCGCGAGAGCAGGGCGACGCCGTAGTGGCCCTTTTGCCCGTGGAAATACACGTGGTAGCCCAGCGCCTTGACTTCATCGAGGGGGAACTGGTCGTCGTGGACCTTGGTTTCCTGCAGGCCGATCACATCGGGCTGGTGCTTTTCGATCAGCGCCGCCAGCTGATGGGGGCGGGCGCGCAGCCCGTTGATGTTGAAGGAGACGATCTTCATGGTCGGCAGTCCTGGCAAAAGGGCGATGCTAGCTGACATGTGGGAATCGGGCCAGTGTGGGGGGAGGGGATTTACTGTGTTCTATCAGATCTGTGTAGACAGTCCTGGCCCCTTCGCGGGCAAGCCCGCTCCCACAGGTTATGAGCCTGTCTTCGCTTTTGTGGGCGCGGGCTTGCTCGCGAAGGCGATTTCATTGCCTACACTGATTGCGAATCTGTAAGGAACTGTGTCGGTGCCAATCAGCTCGTAACAACAAGAGCGCAGCCATCCGAGCTGTGCCGGGGAGATCAACCGTCATGCCCGAAACCTCGACCGTCATCGCCGATATTCACATGCTCGACAGCGGCTACGCCCGCGAAGCGCGTTCGCTGCTGTACCAGGCTTATCGACACGAGCCGACCTTCGGCTATTTGTTCGAAGCCGAACGCCCCGGTTACGAACAGCGGGTTCGCGCCACCGTGCGCGAACTGGTGACCCAGCATTTTCTCCAGGACCTGCCGGCCATCGGCCTGCTGGTCAACGACCGCCTGATCGGCATCGCCCTGATCGCACCGCCGCAACGTCGTCTTGGCGTCACCGAAAGTTGGGCCTGGCGCCTGCGCATGGTGCTCAGCACGGGATTTCGCTGCACACGTCGCTACCTCGAATATCACGCTGCCGTGGAGGCCTGCGTGCCCAACGACTCGGTGCACGTCCTGCCATTGCTGGGGGTGCATCCGCAGTTTCAGGGCAAACACTTCGGCGAGCAGTTGCTGCAGGCCGTGCACAACTGGTGCGCGGTGGATGAACACTCACAGGGCGTGATTCTCGACACCGGCAATCCGCGTTATCTGGAGTTCTACAAGCGTCAGGGTTATGAAGAAATCGGTGAGGTCGCCGTAGGACCGATTCGCGAGCATGTGTTTTTTCACCCCAATCCCCAAGTGTTACACAGCGCATCGGCCTGAACCGCGAACTTTCTTTGCATGTCAGGCTCTATCACGCTTCCATGTTCATGATCCATGCTCGTGATAGCATCCGCGCCTATGAAGTTTCCAGGAAGAAATACCAGCGGTGTGCTGATGCTGATGATCAGCTGCGCGGCGCTGGCACAAAGTGAATTGGATGTGCGGGTCAAACCGTCCAATGATGAACTGAAGGCCAATATAGAGGGCTATATCGGCAGCCTCGGCGATCGTGACGAAGAAGCCTTGCAGCGCTTCAGTCGTGGCGCCGAAGAACAGGCGCGCAAGGCCGCCCAGGCCTTGGGTTATTACCAGCCGAACATCGACAGCGAGGTGAAGGGTGGCGACACGCCGCGCCTGGTATTGAAGGTCGACCCCGGCGAGCCGGTGCATCTGCGCAATGTCACGGTGCGTGTCGACGGTCCGGCAGCCTCCCTCAAATCCTTTCGAGTCCCCAAGAGCGACGCGCTCAAGCCCGGTGCCGTGCTCAATCATGGCCACTACGAGGACGCCAAGCGCCTGATCCAGAATCAGGCTTCGCGGTATGGCTTTTTCAGCGGCCACTTCACCCGTTCAAAACTGTCGGTCGACCCGCGGGCCGGCGTCGCCGATATCGAATTGATCTATGAAAGTGGTCCGCGCTATACCCTGGGCAAGGTCAGCTTCGAAGGTGATACGCCGTTCGATGACGAGCTGCTGCAGCGCATGGTGCCTTTCAAGGCCGGTACGCCCTATGACTCGGAATTGATCGCCGAACTCAATCAGAACCTGCAATCGAGCGGCTACTTCGAAGGCGTGCGCGTGGACGCGGCACCCTCGGCGTCCAGGGACGATGCGATCCCGGTGGACGTCAAGCTTGAAACCCGCAAGCCGCGGACCATGGGCCTGGGCCTGGGTTTCTCCACCGACGTCGGCCCACGGGCCAAGGCCAACTGGACCCGGCACTGGGTCAACGCGCAAGGGCACAGTTACGGCTGGGAGGCCGAAGTTTCGGCACCACGGCAAAACGTCGGGCTGTTCTACGACATTCCGCTGGACCCACCGCTGACGGACAAACTGCGTTTTGCCGGCGGCTATCAGAATGAGGATATAGCGGGCACCGACACCCACAGCAAGCTGCTGACCCTGGGCCCCGAGTGGCACAGCAAATTGCCCAGCGGCTGGCAACGGGTGGTATCGCTGAAGTGGCAGCGTGAGGATTACCAACTGGGTGACGACTCGGGGCTCAGCAACTTGCTGATGCCCGGTGTGAGTTATTCGTACCTTAAAAGCGACAACCGCATCGACCCGCACAACGGTTATCGCCTGGCATTCGAAAGCAAAGTGGCCAAGGAAGGTCTGGGTTCCGACAGTAACCTGATCTACGGCACGGCATTGGTCAAAGGCTTGACCACGGTGTTCGACAACCATCGCTTCCTCGGGCGGGTGCAGGTCGGCGGCAGTGCCACCAACGGGTTCAAATCGGTACCGCCGTCGTTGCGCTTCTTCGCCGGTGGCGACCAGAGTGTGCGCGGTTACGACTATCAGAGCCTGTCCCCGGAAAACTCCGACGGTGACCGCATCGGTGGTCGCTACATGGTGGCCGCCAGCGCGGAATATCAGTATTCCATCGCCGAAAAATGGCGGATCGCGACCTTTGTCGATCAGGGCAACTCCTTCAATACACTCGAACTGCCGAACCTCAAGACCGGGGTTGGTATCGGCGTGCGCTGGGTATCGCCGGTGGGGCCGATCCGCCTCGACCTGGCCCATGCGCTGGACGACGATGGCGGCATTCGACTGCACTTTTCCATGGGGCCTGAGCTGTGAAGCGTGGTTTGAAAGTAACGCTGCTGGCGATGGCGGCGCTGTTGATGCTGGTTGTCCTGACGCTGGCCACGGTGTTGGGCACGGCGACGGGCAGCCGCTGGGCATTGGGCTTCGTCCCGGGTTTGACCCTGGAAAACTTCCAGGGCCGGCTGGGCGGGCAGTGGAGTGCCGACCGGGTGTTGTGGCAACAGGCCGACAACCGGGTCGAGCTGAGCCAGGTGATTTTTGCCTGGTCGCCGCTGTGCCTGACCCGCATGACCTTGTGCATCGAGCAATTGCAGGCCGATCAGGTCAGCCTGACCTTCCCGCCGGGTGCAGAAGAGCCGAGCAGCGGCCCGATCACGCTCCCGGAGCTGAAGTTGCCATTGGCCATCGAGCTGGGGGAGATCAAGGTCGGCAGCCTGCTGTTCAACGGCAGCGAAGAGCTCAAGGGTTTGCAACTGGCGGCGCACTGGACGGCGGCCGGTTTGAAGATCGATGCGGTATCGTTACAGCGCGAAGACCTGAGCCTGAACCTGTCCGGCCTGCTGCAACCGAGCGGTCACTGGCCGCTCAGCGCCGAAGGCAAACTGACCCTGTTGTCGACGCCCGAGCCCTTGGCGCTGGCGTTGAAAATCGACGGCGACCTGCTGAAAACCCTGAACCTGAAAGCCGACAGTAGCGGTTACCTCAACGGGCAACTGACAGGCGAACTGCAACCGCTGGTGGAAAACCTGCCGGCCAAGGTGCGAATCACCGCCGATGGCTTCAAGCCCAGTGCCGAGCTGCCGGACACCCTGCAGCTCAATCAGCTTGAGCTCACGGGGGCTGGCGACTTGAAAAGCGGCTACGCGCTGCTCGGCAAAGCCACGTTACCTGCCGAGCAAGGGCCAGTCGCGCTGGCGCTGCAAGGCAAGGTCGACGCCAGGGGCGCGCAGATCGCTGCGTTGGACCTGACCGCCAATGACAAGCAAAGTCTCAAGCTCACAGGGCTTCTGGATTGGAGTAAAGGCCTGAGCGCCGAGGCGAAGATCGACTGGCTGGACTTCCCGTGGCACCGTCTCTATCCGCTGATCGACGAGCCGGAGGTGGCGTTGCGCCGCTTCAATGGCGAGGTGTCCTACACCGACGGCAAGTACCTCGGTCATTTTGACGCGGCGGCGGATGGTCCGGCCGGCGCGTTCACCCTGGCCAGTCCGTTCGCGGGCGACCTGACGAAAATCTACCTGCAACAGATTCAACTCGAAGCCGGGCAGGGCAAGGCTGAAGGGCACTTGAACCTGCAATTCGCCGACGGCATTGCCTGGGACACCGCGCTCGACCTGTCGGCGATCAACCCGGCGTACTGGGTTGCAGAGCTACCGGGCACCCTGGCCGGGCCGTTGCGCAGCCAGGGCGAGATGAAGAATGAAACGCTCAGCCTCAATGCCGACCTGGACCTCAAGGGCAAACTGCGGGGGCAACCGGCGGTGATCCAGGCCAAGGCCGACGGCCGTGGTGAGCAATGGAACCTCAACGCCCTGCAAGTTCGCCTCGGCGATAACAGCATCAGCGGCAAAGGCAGCCTGCAACAGAAACTCGCCGGGCAGATCGATCTCAAGCTACCGCACCTGGCCCAGCTCTGGCCGCAACTGCGCGGCCAACTCAATGGCCGCGTGGATGTCGCCGGCACACTCAAGGCGCCCCAAGGCAAGCTTGACCTGCAAGGCTCACAACTGGCCTTCCAGGACAATCGCCTGCAAAGCCTGAACCTCGACGCCACGCTGGACAGTGCGCAACGGGCGAAAGTCGACCTCAAGGGCAGTGGCATCCGGGCCGGCGACACCGCGCTGGGAACGCTGACCGCCAGCGGCCAGGGCGACATCAAAAACCAGAAGCTGAGCCTCGACTTGCAAGGACCGAAGCTGAAACTGGCCCTGGGCCTGGACGGTATTCTGGACCAAGGCAATTGGCGTGGCCGCCTGGCCAGCGGTGATATCCAGGCCGGTGGCCAGGACTGGAGGCTGCAAGGGCCGGCGAAACTCGAACGCCTGGCGGACGGCAAAATCAACTTCGGCGCCCATTGCTGGGCATCCGGCCAGGCCAGCCTGTGCGGTGAAGACTCGCGCCTGATGCCCGAGCCAAAGCTGCGTTATCACCTCAAGCAATTCCCGATCGACAGCCTCGCGCAATGGTTGCCGAAGGATTTCGCCTGGCAGGGACGGCTCAATGCCGACCTGCAACTGGACCTGCCGGCCAGTGGTCCGAACGGCCTGATCAGCGTCGACGCCGGCGGCGGCACGTTGCGTATCAAGGAAAAGGACCAGTGGCTGGACTTCCCGTACCAGACCCTGAAACTCACCAGCAAACTCACGCCCAAACGCATCGACACCGAACTCGATTTCGCCGGTGGCAAGCTCGGCGAGCTGATGGTGCAGGCGCAGCTCAATCCGTTGCCGAAGAACAAACCGCTCAGCGGCTCGTTCCGCTTGAGCGGGCTGGACCTGTCGGTGGCGCGGCCGTTCGTGCCCATGGTCGAAAAGCTGGCCGGGCGCCTGAATGGCAGTGGCACGATTTCCGGCGGGCTGTTGGCGCCGCAGGTCAATGGCAGCCTGCAACTCAGTGACGGCGTGGTGGCCGGGCCCGAGTTGCCGATGGAGCTGCAAAACCTGCACGTTCAAGCGCTGATCGCCGGTGAAAGCGTGCAGCTCAATGGCGGCTGGAACAGCGGCAAGGCCGGGCAGGGCAGCCTGAATGGCAACATCGCCTGGGGTCAGGCGCTGGTGGTGGATCTGGCGCTCAAGGGGGCGCAGTTGCCGGTCACTGTCGAGCCTTACGCCAAGCTGGAAGTCGCACCGGACCTGAAAATTTCGATGAAGGGCGACGAGTTGGCCATCGCCGGCAAAGTGCTGGTGCCCAAGGGTGAGATCACCATTCGCGAATTGCCGCCGTCGACGGTCAAGGTCTCCGATGACACGGTGATCGTCGGACAGCAAACCGAGCAGGGCAAGCCGCCGCTGGCCATGAAGATGGACATCGAAGTGCTGGTCGGCGAAGACAAGCTGAGCTTTGCCGGGTTTGGCTTGACGGCCAATGTGCAGGGGCATGTGCACATCGGCGACAACATGGACACCCGTGGCGAGCTGTGGCTCAACGACGGCCGTTATCGCGCCTACGGGCAGCGGCTCTCGGTTCGTCGGGCACGTTTGCTATTTGCAGGTCCCATCGATCAGCCGTACCTGGACATCGAGGCCATTCGCAAGACCGACGACATCATCGCCGGCATTCGCTTGAGTGGCAGCGCCGAGCAGCCGACCACACAGATCTTCTCCGAGCCGGCCATGAGCCAGGAGCAGGCCCTGTCCTATCTGGTGCTCGGGCGTCCGCTGAGCAGCAATGGCGAAGACAACAACATGCTTGCCCAGGCAGCCCTCGGTCTGGGCCTGATGGGCAGTGCCGGAGTGACTGGCGATCTGGCCAAGAACCTGGGGATCCAGGACTTCCAGCTCGACACCCAGGGCAGCGGCACCACCACCAGTGTGGTGGCCAGCGGCAATATTTCCGAGAAGCTCAGCCTGCGCTATGGCGTTGGCGTGTTCGAACCGGCCAACACCATTGCCTTGCGCTACAAGCTGAGCAAAAAGGTCTACCTCGAAGCCGCCGGCGGCGTGGCCAGTTCGCTGGACATCTTCTACAAGCGGGATTTCTAATTCTCAATCAAGCGGCGGTTCGGCAATCCGGTTTGCCTGCTCAGGCGGCCTGATAGCCGGCGTTTGCTTTGTTGACTGAGTACATATCCATTATTTGGGTAACGGCGACTTGGGGTTTCGCCCTTACGGCGAGTCCCTTTTGGCAAACGCCCCAAAAGGAACCAAAAAGTCTCG